>CAMORQ010000055.1 GCA_946623915.1 uncultured Coriobacteriaceae bacterium
GGCCTCCCTGCGGGCAACGCGTCCGGCATGCAGGCGCCGACAGCAGACAAGACCGGCGGTAGCACCCAGACCGCAGCCGTCACGAGCGAAAACAAGGATGGCAGCGCAGCGGCCGAAGCGAACGCACCTGTAGCTCCTAACGCCAACGACACGAGTGACCTCCCCCTGTTCCAGAAGATCTTCAATGCCGTCGTTGAATTCTTCAAGAACCTGACGAAGTAGCAAATCTTGATCCGGTGGCGCGACGAAACGGTCAGTCGCGCCACCGGAGTTGGCGCTCCGGTTGACTTTAAGGTTAGTTCAAGCAACGCATCCTATTCTCTACGCACCTCATACCACAGGAGCAGAGCTTGAGAAACAGCAAAGACATACAAGCGACCATGGAGCAGCACGCCGACACGGTGATGCGTGTGTGCACGATTCACCTGAGAGACCAAGCGGATCGCGACGACGCATTCCAGGACACGTTCGTGAAGTACGCGCAAAGCGAAGTCGAATTCAATTCGGACGAGCACAGGAAGGCATGGTTGATACGCGTAGCGACAAACGTTTGCAAGGATATGCTGAAGCTGGCTTGCAGGCGAAACACATCCATAGATGACGTAAGCGACAACGTCCTGACCGAGGAAAGCGCAGGAGAGAAAGCCGAAGAGATCCTGGAAGCCGAAGAGCTGGCCGAATCCCTTCAAAAGATTGACGAAAAGTACCGAACAGCGTTGTATCTGAAGTACTACGAAGGGTATTCGGCCGGCGACATTGCGCAGATGATGGACATTCCCGAAAATACGGTGTACACGTATTTGTCCCGGGGCAAACAGAAACTGAAGGAGGTGCTCGAACATGACAAAGGATTTGCGGCATGAATCCGATAGCGAAATGGAAGCGCTGTTCGCTTCGCTCGACCATGTGAGCGCCTCAGATAGCCTGAAAAACAAGACGCTTCAAGCCATTCTCGATTTGAGTAACGAAGAAGAATGCGGCACCGAAATCGCATCAAGCGACACGCCGCAAACATCCGACGAGAAGTCGGAAGTGACCGCAGTCGGCGAAAGCGGCACCGATGCTACCCAACCCGTCCAAGCATCGAGCGAAGACGAAACGCACAAAGAAGTCAAGGTGAGTCGGAAGTCCCGCTGGCGCATAATCCGCACAACCGCGATAGCGGCCTGCCTGGCCCTTGCCTGCTTCGGAGGTTTAGCTTATGCAACCCCCGCAGCGAATGTTCGCGTCGAAACCGACAACGGAACCGTGGAACTGCAGGTCAACCGTTTCGGTCGCACCATTTCCGCACATGCCGAAACGGAATCTGCGCAAAGCATGGTTGACGAGGCCAGTCCGGGAAACAAAAGCTACGAAGAGTCCATAGACTCATTGCTGGACGCGCTTGGCGACCCAGCCGACCACGAAGCGACCATAGACGTCGAATCGTCGGACGACAAGATGCGCGAAGGCATGCAGGAACGAGGGGCCCGCGCGCTCGAGGATCGTGGTTTCGGACAACCCAAGCCCGAAGACGCACCCGACGCACAGCCTGCCGCAGACTTTGCCGTCCCGCAGACCGACGTCATGGCGCCCGACGGAGCGGATGCCGCACCCGAACAGACCGAAGAGCCGGGCCACCCGCAAGAGCAAGGCCCCGCCCCGACCGAAACCGAAGGCCAAACGGCGCCCGCAGAACCCGGAATGCGCCCAGAGCTTTCGGGCAGCCCCGACGAAAGCGGCCAGGCGATGGAACCTGCGCCTGGACAAGACGGCACCGTCCCCCAAAACGAGCCGTCACGCCCTGGCGAGATAACCGAAGGATTCGACGGCCAGGCGCCTCCTGCCGGCGATATCCAGCAAGGAAGCCCCGGACAACCAGTCGGCATGCAGCCGCAGGCGTAAAGCATCGACGTCAAAGGTTAGGCGCCTTCAATAAAACCGCACCCTGAATGAGCAAAGGCCCCCGCGTGGGGGCCTTTGCATGCACGGTCATCGTCCTGCATCGACCTGGGCTAAACAGCCCAGGAAAGCAGAGCGCGTTAGAACAACTCTTCGGAAGTGAGCAGGGTGTACCCCGCATCCCGTATGGAATCGAGCACGTCTTCGGCGCCGTTGATCTTGAAAACATCGACGGAACGCTGCTCGGAAATGTTGAAACAGTATCCGTACTCGATGTTCAGCTTGAGCGCATCCATGGATTCGAGCAGCTCGGCCAAACCGCCGGGGCGGTTGGGGACCTCGACCGCTATGACCTTCGAAGACATGGCGCGGAAACCCGCTTCGTCAAGGACCTCCACCGCACGCTGGGTGTCGTCGCAGATAATGCGCACCAGGCCGTAATCGCTGACTTCGGCGATGGTGAGCATGGTCATGTTGATCTCGGCATCGGCCAGAACACGGCACAGCGCGGCCAAGCGGCCTTCTTTGTTCTCGAGGAAAACCGTAAGCTGATCTATCATGGTTATTCTCCTTCCCTCAAATCCACTACGCGTTTCGCCTTGCCTTCGCTGCGCGGAATGCTCTTGGGTTCGACGATCTTCACCTCGATGCCCACAGACAGAGCCGATTTCATAGCGGATTTGATTCGTTTCTGCAGGTTCTGGATCGTGGCCATCTGGTCGAAGTCGAAGTCGGGGTCGACCTCCGCTTTGAGCGTGACCACATCGAGCGAACCTTTGCGCGTAAGCTCGATCTGGTACCAGGAGCTTACGCCGTCGAAGGTCTTCATGACATCTTCGATCTGGCTGGGGAACACGTTGACGCCGCGGATGATGAGCATGTCGTCGGTGCGCCCATGCAAACGGTCGATGCGCCGATGCGTGCGTCCGCATGCGCACTCGCCAGGGATGATGCGCGTGATGTCGCGCGTGCGGTAGCGCACAACCGGAACGGCTTCGCGGTCGACGCTCGTGAGCACGAGCTCGCCCCATTCTCCGTCCGGAAGCACCTTGCCCGTCGCAGGATCGATGATCTCGGCGAAGAAATGGTCTTCGGCCAGATGCAGGCCGTCCTGCTCCCAGCACTCGATGGCCACACCGGGACCCATCGTTTCGGTGAGCCCGTAGACGTCGAGCACTTTGTAGTCGAATTTTTTCTCCAAGTCGGAGCGGAAGTTGTCGCTGAACGGCTCGGCGCCGTGGATGCCCGCGCGCAGGCTGAAGTCCTTGGCGGGGTCGAGCCCCATCTCGATGGCGGTGTCGGCGATATGCATGGCGTAGCTGGGCGTGCAGCAGATGATCGTGGATCCCATTTCGCGCAACACGCGAATCTGGCGTTCGGTGTTTCCCGCGCTCATGGGGATGGTGGTGCACCCTGCAGCAAGGCCGCCGTAGTGGGCCCCCAGCCCACCGGTGAACAATCCGTAGCCGTAGCAGACATGGCAGATGTCGTCGGGGCCGCCGTTGGCGTACGTGATTCCGCGGGCGAAGCAATCGCCCCAGATCTCCAGATCGCGTTGGGTGTAGCCGCCAACCGTTGCGACGCCGGTGGTGCCGGACGACATGTGGATTTCCTTCACGTCGCTCAGCGGCACGGCGAACAGGCCGTAGGGGTAGTTGTCTCGCAAATCCTGCTTCGTGAGAAACGGGGCTTTCTGCAAGTCGTCGAGACTCTCGAGAGCGTACGGATCGAACCCGGCCTCGTCAAACGCCCGTTTGTGAAATTCCACGTTCTCGTAACAGGCGATAACGGTCTTTTTCACACCTTCGAGCTGTATCGCCTCGATTTGTTCGTGAGGAAGATGCAAAACCTCTTCTTGCGTCATCATCGCATGGCACCTTTCTTATGTAGCGTTATGCAGCGCTTTATTCAGCTAAAGCATTGTAGCGCTTTGACGGCGCGGGAACCTTAACGCAACACAATCGCAATAATCAACGAAAAAATGCCGCGGTGGCTACACCAACGGGAGCAGCCCGTTGCAAACGGCGCAGCCGCGCATCCGTGCGCTATTGGTTCGAATAGGGCTTGGCACGGCTCGCAAGCAGGTCGCGTGCATGTTCCCATCCGGGCAGCACGCTCGCCAGTTGTTCGCTGTAAAGACCTCGATCGACATCGTTATACACGCCGAGCGCATTCCACACGGCGTAAACGAGGCAATCTATCGGATACGGCACCAAATCTTCGGACACCCACAACGCGCCGGCTTCGACCTTCGCGAATTCGTCGCGCTTCGCGCGCATGCGCACGACCGGGGGCTTTTTATCTATTTCGAGTCGTCGGTAGAACCCCTCGGCCACCGTTGCCGCGTTCTTGACGACGATGGCGCGGCCGTAGATAAGAAATGCGCTCTTGCACTGGTCGTAATCGCCCGTCTTCATGACGTAGAGGCTGAGCATCGATGTCTCGGTATCGATGCTGTAAGAAACGTTGGCGCGACCGCGCGCTCCCCCGCGCACGCCCTTGCTCCTCCCGAGCGGATTGACGTCCAAGATGAACGGACGCCCCATGACGTAGGCGATGTCGCCGGCTTGGTAACTGCATTTCTCCGACGAGCTTTTGGAAAACCGCTTGCGCATCTTGTCGCGCAAGTACTCGACTTTTTCGACCCTCTCGGCGAAAAACCTGACGATTTCCTGCGCATCCATCGCGCGCGGAGCGACGACGTAGGGGGCCGCGTCGGGCGGCTGCAAGGCGATGTAGACTTCGGCGATGCTCTCCCGCAGGATAGGCACCTTAGTATCGCCGTATTCGATCTGCTCGCGTACGCCTTCGGACATGATCTCTCCTCACCGTTAACCTGAGCATAAGAGTAGCACGACCAAAACATTTCGGCAGGGAAAACCAGTGCGCGCGGCCTGGTGTTTGTATACACTTGAACATGCACGGGCATTCCCGAACGAAAGAGGGCGCACATGGACACCGCTGTTACCGAAAAACTACTGCGTCTGTACGAGGAACGGTTCCAGACAACACCACCCGCCTACGTTTTGGCCCAAGCGCCAGGACGTGTGGAACTGGCGGGAAACCATACGGACCATCAAGGTGGCATGGTGATATCATCGGCCACCGACCTGCGCGTTCACATCCTGGCTGCGCCGCAGCGCGCAAGGACGATAGACCTATGGGCTAAAGGTCACGGCGACGTCTCCATCGACTTGGACGAAACGGGATGGGACGAGGCGCGCGAATGCGAGAAGTCCACATCCGCATCGCTTGTGCGCGGCATGGCCGCCCAGCTCGCCGACGCCGGAATGGCAATTGGCGGTTGCCGCATGGTGGTCGTCTCAGACGTGCCGGAAGGATCCGGCCTCTCTTCGTCGGCGGCGTTCGAAATGGCGGTCGGCGCCGCCCTGAAGGCCCTGTTCGCCGCCGATAACGGCGCCGGACTCTCCCCCGTACAGCTTGCCCTGTCCGGCGTCGCCGCAGAACAACGCTACTACGGCAAACCCTGCGGCGCACAGGACCAGCTCGCAAGCTCCCTCGGTGGCGTCGTCGCCATGGACTTCGCCAACTACCCGCCGACATGCGAATCCCTAGACCTCGATCTGGAGGCATGCGGATTCCTCCCTTGCTTCCTCGATTGCCTAAGCGACCATGCGCGTTTCACGGACGAATTCGCTCGCATACCCGCCGACATGCATTCCGTCGCTGCCGAAATGGGTCGGCAGCGCCTCGAAGACGTCGATCCAAGCCGCTTCTACACACAGATCGCCCCCTTGCGGGCAAAGCTCGGCGATGCGGCCGTGCTGCGTGCGCTGCACTACTTCGAAGAAACGGCGCGCGTGAAAAGGCAAAGAGAAGCGCTGCTCGCTTGCGATTTCGGCACGTTCTTGCGCCTGATGCGCGAATCGGGCGTCTCGTCGGCTCAGTTCCTCCAGAACATAGAGCCGAGAAGCCAGGATGGGACGAATCAACCAGCCATGATCTTGCTGGGGCTCTGCGCGGCGTTTTTGAAGGACGAAGGGGCGTGGCGCATCCACGGCGGAGGATTCGGCGGAGGCGTGATCGCGCTCGTTCCTGCAAGCGAGCGCGACGTCTTCGAAACGCACATGGTGCAGGCGCTCGGCTACAATCCATGCCGCTGGCTGCAGCTGAACCAGCCGGGGGCGCAGGCCGTATGTTTCAATCAGGAAAAGTGAGGGGACCGTTTAGCGCCTGAAGGCAATTGTCCTCTATAATTTTCACTAAACCACTACTAGATTGGAAGGTGACCCATGAACGTAGACGTCCGCCCCGAATCCATGGAACGCATTACCACGCCCGAACTTGCACAAGCATTCATCGAAGAGCAGATCGCCGCCATTCGCGAGCAGGTTGGAGACGGAAAAGTGCTGCTAGCCCTTTCAGGGGGCGTCGACTCGAGCGTCTGCGCTGCGCTGCTGATCAAAGCCATCGGCAAGCAGCTGGTGTGCGTGCACGTGAACCACGGCCTTATGCGCAAGGGCGAATCCGAGCAGGTCATCGAAGTGTTCCAGAACCAGCTTGACGCGAACCTCGTCTACATCGATGCGACAGACAGGTTCCTCGACCTGCTCGCCGGCGTAGACGAACCGGAAACGAAGCGCCACATCATCGGCGAGGAATTCATCAAGGTGTTCGCCGAAGAAGCTGCCAAGCAAAACGGGATCCAGTTCCTGGGACAGGGCACCATCTACCCCGACATTCTGGAATCCAAAGACGGAGTCAAGGCCCATCACAACGTAGGCGGCCTGCCCGAAGATCTGGACTTCGAGCTGGTTGAACCGGTGAAGCTGCTGTTCAAGGACGAAGTGCGCGTCGTCGGACGCGAGCTAGGATTGCCCGATTCGATGGTCGACCGCCAGCCCTTCCCTGGGCCTGGTCTCGGCGTAAGATGTCTCGGCGCGATAACCCGCGATAGGCTGAACGCCCTGCGCGAAGCAGACGCCATCGTTCGCGAGGAAATCGAGGCAGCGGGCGTAGACGCCTGGCAGTATTTCGTGGCCGTGCCCGATTTCCGCGCCACCGGCGTGCGCGACGGACAGCGTGCCTACGACTGGATCGCCATCATCCGCTGCATCAACACGGTCGACGTGATGACGGCAACCGTCCCTGAACTGGATTGGAGCTTGCTCAAGCGGATGTGCGACCGCATCCTTGCGGAAGTCCCCGGCATCTGCCGCGTCGCCTACGACCTGTCTCCGAAGCCAATCGGAACCGTAGAGTTCGAGTAGCGCAAGCACGCACAATTATCGTTATACATGATGAGCCCCTCTGCCGAGCCGTGCTTGTCGGAGGGGTTTTTAGAACCATGCAAGACTTTTATCTGCTGCTTTGCTGATAGCAAAACAGAGGGATTTTTCGCACTCGAAAGCCTCACAACCGGCTTGAATTGCCAAAAAGGCCCTTGATTTCGGAAAGTAGCCGGGCGCACGCGCTCGGGCCCGCAGCCCGACGGGCGATCGGGAACGGAGGCGTTCCGCGCTCGCGCATGAAGGCGTGCGTGAACGGGGAGGCGTTTCGCACCAAGGCCTTCCTCGTAGGTTGCTGCAGCAGACGGTACCCCGCCTTGCCCGACGCGGGAGGGACCCTCGCGGGGCGTTTTCTTTCGTGTGCCATGCTTTCTCTGCGCCATCAGGGCACACGGCGAAATCTGACCCGCAAAACTACCGAAGGGCCCTAAAATGGTGCACGAAGACGTGAAGCCCGCTTCTGCACGCGCGTTGGCTACGCCGATCTGCGCACGCAGGGTACAACTTGAGCATTGCAGTTCATCGCAGGGATGCCCTAGGCGTCGACGACGGGCACAGCATAGACCCTATCGTACGGTAAACGATGCAGCTTTAACCTTTTTGCGCCATTAGCGAATGTCGAACGTCCCGCACTTCGTGCAGCGGACAATCTCCGAACCGGTCGGAATATCCCTTCCATGAAAGACGAAGTCGTGCGAACCGCCGTTTGGGCAAGGATCGGATTCTTTGTTCCAACTTCCGCCAGAAATTTGGTCGAGCTGCTTGTCCGTAAGCTCGTAGCCTTCTTCTTTTGGCAAGCGCAAGAATATCCTCGAGGGTCTTATCGCTGAGCTTTTCCTGCACTTCGGGACTGAAGTTCTTTAATTCCATCTTTACCCCTTCCATAAGCAAACGGCGAACCATAAACCATGGATGTGTTTTATAGAAAGATGCGCTCCATGGGTAGAAACAGAAAGTAATCATGCGGGATACCGAAACGCCACTTGAGCGGCGCTTGAGCGGCCTGGCACGAAAGCGAACACTATTGGCGCCATATCCGGGCTTGCCAACCCGCCATAACGAACGGAGCCCCTCCTTGCTTTGTTGACCCGCGCATACACAGACGCGATTCAAAGGGGTCCCCCAACGCGTCTTTTGAATGCGAACAGCGTCGCAGGAGCGGCTCGTGCTTAAAAGAACAGCTCGTACCAGCGGATGAACAGATAGACGGTCCATACGTAGCGCCACGCTGAAAGCTGGTGGCGTTTGAACCACATGTTGTGGCCCACGGCAGGCTTGCGACCTTCGAGGGCGTCAAGCAGGCCGCCGATTTCCTCAACGTTGAAAAACTCCGCTGCGACGTCGCTGGCAAACGCACGGTGAATGTCGGCGTTGTAGGTGCTGTCCGCCAGCCAATAGCGCACGGGCACCGGAAAACCGAGCTTCTTGCGATAGGCGACCTCGTGAGGCAGAACGCGCGATGCCGCAGCACGCAACGCGATCTTGTTTTCCTCCTTAGACACCTTGAACCGCGAAGGCATGCGCAGCGCGATATCGAACATGCGCAAATCGCAAAACGGCATGCGGATGTCCAGGCCGGTTCCGCGCGCGATCTTTGTGGAGTTGAACAGGATGCTGCCCTCGAAATAGCTGCGCAGTTCGGAGTAGAGCATCCAAGAAATCAGATCGTATTCTTTGCCCCCCGCGCCGCGTTGCTTCATGAAATCCTTCGTCGAACGGTCCTCGCAATACTCTTTGACAAACCGCTTCTGCTCGAACGGCGCCATGATGTAGGTCGAGCCGTAGTACACCGGGTTGGGATTCAGCCGCAAGCGCAAGGTGTTGCGATAGGTGCTGTAGCCTGCGAAGAATTCGTCGGCGCCTTCGCCGGAAAACACAAGCGAGGTCTTCCCTGCCAGCTTCTTGCATGCGGAAAACAACGACAAGCCCGCCGGGTCCGACGACGGCTGCTCGTAAGCTATCAGGTAGTCGTCGACGTTGCCGAAGAAATCCTCGGGAGAAACGAGCACGCTTTCGAAGTCCCGCCCGAGAAAAGCCGCCGTTTCGCCCGCTTGGTCAGCTTCGCTAAGTTGCTGGTTTTCGTACGAAACGCAATAACCGCACCGCGCGTGGCTCTTCGCCAGGATAAACGACGAATCCCCACCCCCC
>CAMORQ010000056.1 GCA_946623915.1 uncultured Coriobacteriaceae bacterium
GGCGGGGTTTGCCCATCCTGGGGCATCTGGCCGCCCATGCCGCTGCCCATGCCGCCGCCCATGCCGCCAGCCATGGCATCGTAGATCTCGGTTACCTGCTCGCCGTTGACGTACACCTCGCCGCCGGTAAGTTCAGCGCCCCAAGCGTAGTCGAAGGGGGACTGCGCCGTGATGTTCATCGTGCCGCCCTTGATGTAGAGGTAGCCGTTCGAGTCGAGCGCATCGGTGTCGCCCTGCGACATCTGGATGTTCAGGTTGCCGCCTGTGATTTCGAGCGTGGGGGTGTATACCGACGACTTGATGGATGCGTTGATGGCGTCGTCGCTGGCGTTGATGTTCAGTTCGCCTCCGTTGATCTGGACGTAGGTGCCCTCGATGCATTCGGTGCCGTTGATTGTGAATGTGCCCCCATCGATCCAGACGAACGCATAGCCCTGGATGCCGTTGTCAGTCGTCGTGATGTCGAAGGTGCCGTCCTGAATGTAGATGTAGCCTAGTTCGTTGTCGTCGTTGTTCTCGGCCTTGATGCCGTCTTCTGCCTTGATGGTGAAGGTGCCTCCCGCGATGCGGATCGAGTCGTTGGCGGACAGGCCGTTGCCGACTGCGTCGATCTGGTAGGTGCCGCCGGTTATCTTCAGGTCGTCGTTGCCTTCGATGGCGTTGTTGGTCGAGCTGATGGACAGGCTGCCGGCGCCGTTAAGGCAGATGTCGTCCTTGGCGTAGATGACCGCGTCGGTGTTGGTGTCACCGTCGGCGACGAACTCGCCCGTCACGTTCAGGGAGTTGCTGCCCGATAGCGTGACGAAAACCTTGTCTGCGGACTTCACGTAGATGGCGGGGAAGTCGGTGTTGGTTATCGACACGTTGTCGAGGACCAGTTGCACCTTGGCGGTGTCGGCCGCTTCCACAATGATGGTGGATTCGCTTGCCTGCCCGCTGATAACGTAGACGCCTTCCTCGGTGATCGTGACGTCTTGTCCGTCGGACACCGTCAGCGTCTGGGCACTTGCCGTGTCGGCTTCCTGTGCAAGGTCGCGCTCGGTGAACGCGTCGGCGGTGTTCAGCGTGGCGGTGATGGCGATGCCGCTGTCGGTCGCCGTGAAGCCTTTATCGTTCGTCTGGCCGGGTTGGACATCCAGGGCGGCATTCATGCCGCCGCCCATGCCGCCCTTCTGGTTGGCAGTGTTGCTCGCGTCGGTGTTTTGCGTGGTGTTCTGCGAGCTTGCCTGCGAGTCGGCTTGTGCCGAAGAAGAGCTGCCTTGCGCATCTGTCCCGATGCTCATGCCCGCCTGGTTGCTGTCGGTGCTTGCAGACGAGCTGGCTGCTTGCTCCTGGGACGAGCTTGCCGCAACGCTGCTGGATGCAGACGCGCTCGTCTCGTTCTGGCTCGCCGTTCCTGCGGCGCAACCCACCATCGACGCTGCAAGCGCCACGGTCAAAGCCGCCGGTGCGAGAACGGTGGTTACTCTCAATGGTTTCATGGTCGTTCCTCTCTTTTGCTTGTCCGTTTGCGCAACAGACTATTCGGGCAACCTTAAACGCACCTGAAACAGATACGCTTCTTTCACCTTGCTTTCAGGTTGCGAATCGTTGGTACAATTGGCGTATGGAACACGACGCCAAAGATTGGGAGCTTTTCGCACGCTGCGCGAGTGGGTTCGAGCACGTGGTTGCGCGCGAGCTGAAAGCGCTCGGGGCGCGTCGTGTTCGCCCGCTAGCGGGCGGGGCGTCGTTTTTCGGATCAATCGAAGACGCCTACCGCGCATGCATGTGGTTGCGTTCGGCGACGCGCGTGCAGGTGGTGCTTGCGCGCATCGGGGCCCGCGACGCGGACGAGCTCTACGAAAACGTGCGGGCCATACCCTGGGAAAGGGAATTGAAGCAAGGTTCGACACTGGCCGTTCGTGCGCATGGGGGCAACGGCAATCTAAGAAACACCCAGTTCATAGCTCTTAAAGTGAAGGATGCGGTATGCGATAGATTGCGCGAGGTGCGCGGTTCGCGCCCGGATGTCGATTCGGCCGACCCCGATTTCTCCATCGACGTTTCCGTGCGCGAAAGCAGGGCGACCGTTTACCTGAACGTAAGCGGCGCTTCGCTGCACAAGCGTGGATACCGCGAAGACGGCGTCCAGACCGAAGCGCCTCTGAAAGAAACGCTTGCGGCGGGCATGCTACTCGCTGCAGGATGGGACGAATTATCGGATGCGGACGCGCAGGGCGCTGCAGTGGGTTTCGTCGACCCGATGTGCGGCTCGGGCACGCTCCTGATCGAAGCGGCACTTATCGCATTGCGCATCGCTGCAGGCAGCATGCGCACCCGCTGGGGTTTCCAGGGGTGGGCGCGCCATGAACAGGCGGTATGGGAGCGCGTCGTGGCGGAAGCGGAAGGCTTGCGGCGATGCGCCCCTGCGCCCAGCATCATCGGCTGCGATGTCGATTCGAGGGCCGTGCGCATAGCCCGCGAGAACGCGGCGCGCGCTGGGGTGTCGCGGGCTGTGAGGATCTTTGAATCCGATGCGGCAAACCTTCTCGCCGAAACGGCCAAGGCCGGCTTATGGCGTGCGGGGGCGCCCGGGCGGGGGTTGATGGCGGTCAACCCGCCTTACGGGCGGCGTATGGGCGATAGCTCGGACGTGCGCGATGCGTATCGGTCCCTCCACGATGTCGCAGACGCCCTGCCACCTGCCTGGTCTTTAGCGCTTATCACCCCCGACGAGTCGGTCGATGCGCTGCTTGGCGAAGTGCCTTCGGATGTTTTGGCGTGTTACAACGGTCCTATCGAAGCCGCCGTTCGCCTGTATCTGAACCGCGGCGATCGCGTCCCGCTGCACGTCGTGTCTCTTGAAGGGCGCGAGCGGACGGTGCACGTTGCCGAAGCGAATAGCGAACAGTTTGCCGCACGGCTGCGCAAGGTCGCCAAAGAGCGCGCGAAGTGGGCGCGCAAAAACGGCGTTGCGTGCTACCGTATCTACGACGTGGATCTGCCCGACTACTCGTTTGCCATAGACGTGTACCATGGGCGGCCCTTGCAAGCGGATGCCGTGAGCGTAGGCGATGGGCCCGAAGACGTGCGTTTCGTGCGTGTAGTCGAATACCAGGCTCCCTCTTCGGTGGATCCGCAGCGCGCAGACCGCCGTTTTGCCGACGCGCTTTCGGTGGTGCCTGCGGTGCTCGACGTGGAAGACGGCCACGTGTTTTCCAAGGTTCGCAAACGCGCTAAAGGCGGCAGTCAGTACCGCGACGCCCGTTCGGCGTCCTGCCGTGTGCTCGTGAAGGAATCCGGCTATACCTTCGAAGTCGATCTGGGCGGCTATCTTGATACGGGGCTGTTCCTGGACCACCGCATGACGCGATCGATGGTCGGCGACATGGCGCAAGGCAGGCGCTTTTTGAACCTGTTCGCATACACGGGGACGGCCAGCGTACATGCCGCCGGAGCAGGTGCAGCCGCTACGACCACGGTCGATCTGTCCCGCACCTATCTGGCGTGGGCGGAACGCAACATGGCGATCAACGGGTTCTCCGGCGCCGGCCACACGTTCGTCAACGCCGACGTGCGCACCTGGCTCGACCAGGAAAAGGAACGGGGGTCTCGCTACGATGTGGTGTTTTGCGACCCGCCCACGTTTTCGAATTCCAAGCGCACGGAAGGCCGCACGTTCGACGTGGCGCGCGATCACGTTGCCCTGCTGCAGCAGATAAAAGACGTCCTTGCACCGGGGGGCGTTGTCGTGTTCTCGTGCAACTTGCGTACGTTCGCCTTGGACGAGCGCGCTGTCTGCGCCTTGGGGTTTGCGGTGCGCGACGTCACGGCGCAAACCATACCGCACGATTTCTCCCGCACGCCGATAATCCACCGGTGCTACGTGCTGGAGGAGCGTTCCTGATTCTGAGCGAAAAGCCAAGGCCCGCACATGTTGCACGGGCCTTGGTTGCGTAGTTCGGAATCGTTTTACAGATTAGAACGTTTCGGTGCGTACGGGGGTCATGGGGCCGTCGACCCAGGTGGCGGTGGCGTCTTCAAGATGGAAGATGCCCATTTCCCAACCGTTTTCTTCGTAGAGGGGCTTCAGATCGGGCATGGCCTGCCAGCACGCTTCGACGAGAGCGGGGTTTGCGTCGCAGACGGCGTTGCCCGCAATGCGAATCCAGCCGCTGCCGTCGGGCTTGGAAGCGCATACGTACACGTGTGGGTTGCTGGAAAGCTGGGCGTAAACGTTCTTGAATGTGCCTACGCCGAAATAGAGCATTCCGTCGTAGGACATGGAAAAGCCCAGAGGCCGCACGACGGGGGCGTCCCCGTCTATGGTGGCAAAATAGAACACGCCGCAATCTGCCAGGTACTGTTGGATTTCTTCTTGTACGGACATGGGATCTCCTATCTGTGCGCGAATTGGTTCGCCTGTTGCGTTCAGGCGCTTGTTCACTCTAGCACGCTAGAGTCATTTTCCGTTTGCCGACAAGGGCGTTTTCGCATAGAATTCAAGGTTACAGACTCTTGCTTATTGACGTATATGCATAAGGAGAACGCTACCGTTGGACATGCCGAACTGGATGCCGGTTATCCTGTACGCCGTGTGCCTCATGGTGTTCCTTGCCGTGTACGCGTGGGGCCACATGGACGACGGCGTCGGACGCCTGCCGTTCGTGATGCTGGCCTCCCTGACGGCGATCATGCTGGTCACCGACTTAATATCGCGATGTTTCATCTACGAAGGGTTTCCGCACATGCTGGTGGTTTCCAGCACGTGCATCACATTCGTCATGTTACCCGCGATAGGTGCCGAATGGTATCAGTACGTGCGCAGCTTGCTTACGGCTGAAGAGCGTGTGAACACGCGATACCTTGACTACGTCGTCAATATCATCGCCGCCGTCGGCATCATCGTCGCCCTGTTGTCGCCGGTCACCAACTGGGTGTTTTACTTCGATCCTTCGGGCGCCTACTACCGGGGCGATTTATTTCCCGTGCCGGCCTTTTGCGCGTTCCTCATCATGGTTGTCGCCGAGGTGTTTCTGGTCATGTGCGTGCGCTCGCTGGGACGCCATGCGCTTTCGATGCTGCTTTCGTTCATTCTCCCGCCGTTGGCGGGGGCGGCCATGTCCTTGGTTTTAGGGAGCATTCCCTGGATTCCCCTGGGCATTTCGCTTTCCATGGTGGTGCTTTTCGTCAACATCCAGACGACGGGCATGGGGACCGACTACCTTACCGGTTTGCACAATCGGAAGAAGGCAGAAGAGCTGCTTGAAGACCGCATCAGCCGGGTGGCCAGCGGACATCGGTTCGCTGCCATCATGATCGACGTGGACGACTTCAAGAAAATCAACGACACGCTCGGGCATGCTGTGGGGGATGTGGCTTTGGCAGACACCGCGCATCTGCTGCAAGACAGTGTTCGAGCAGGCGATGCGGTTGCGCGCTTTGGCGGAGACGAGTTTTTTGTGCTGCTCGACGTCGAAAAGGAATCGGAACTTACATCTGTGATCGAACGTATCGAAAAAGCCGAGGCGGAATTCAATGCAAGCGACAAGCGCTACCAGCTTCGACTGAGCAAAGGGTACGACTTCTTCGATCCCGAGCGGTTCGAAAGCGCGCAGGCTTACGAAGAGCACTTGGACTATTTGATGTACGCCAACAAACAGCAGCGCAAGGCGCTTGCTGCGGGTAATGCGGATGCTGCGGTTGTCGAAAATCGCAGGGGAGCGTAAAGAAGGGTAGGCGGGTGGACGATCTGGAGATTCTTTCAGCAAAACGAAGTGTGTGGCAGACAAAAGCCTACTTTTTTGGTATCCTTAATATCTATTCGTTTGGAATTCAGTACGTAAGCGACCACGTTTTATCCCATATCAGAAGACGTAATGGTGGGTTTAATCTAAACGCGCATGGATGCGCGTGCGTCAGGTAAGGGGTAAGAGTATGATGGTCAAACGTGGCGAGCACGTCGACTCGCAAAATAGCACACTAGAAGACCTGATTCGCAGCGGGGCTCCCTATTGCGTCGTCTACGTTAGCGTCGCAGGTTTCGAGCAGGCTGTGGAATCGCTCGACGAGCAGCTCTCCGCTGGCCTTGCCGAAATCGTGTCGCAGCGCATTAAGCGCAGCGTGCGCGGCGGGGACGAGGCTCAGCGGGTCGCGCCCGGACGCTACGTTATCGTCATCAACGGCGTCAGCGATTCCGACGCTTACCGCAGTCTCCAGGTGCGCATTCGCTCCGCGCTGGAAAACGACGTCATCCTCGAAGGGCGAAAGGTCACTCTGTCGGTTGATTTCGGCTACGCATCCTATCCGATGGACGGCAGCACCTACGAGGAAGTGGTCGCTAAAGCAGAAGAAGCGATGAAGCGCACCGAGCATTCGCGGGAGCGCTACGACGAACTCGCTTCCGAAACGAGCAGAGCCGAGGCGGCCAGGATAGAGGAGGGAATCCTCGACCATCAAAACCTGCACGCTGACGCTCTCACGGGGCTGCCCGACGCCTTGTACTTCCGCGCGAAAGCAACCGAACTTGTCGCCGACGAAAAGGTACGGGAGGGCAATCCCGCCATCGTGTTCTGCGACATCGAGAAGTTCAAAGAGTACAACCTTAAGTATGGCTACAGCTCCGGAGACGATCTGCTGAAGTTCCTTGCCGACGAGTTGGTGGACAAGTTCCCCGATACTCTGATTGCGCGCCTGAATTCCGACAGGTTCGGTATCCTTACGTCGACAGACGGCCTCGTCGAGAAGCTGGAAACCATACACGAAGCTGTGCGCCAGTTCAAAATCAGTTCCAGCATAGAATTCAAAGCGGGCTTCTGCGAACTGGCCGATTGCGATTTCAGCACCACCAAAGCGCAGGATTACGCCCGTTTGGCCTGCGATAGCATCAAGGGGCGCTACGACCAGGTTTGGCGCCGATTCGACGAAGGGCTTGCCGTCGAAGTGCGTCGCCGCCAGTACATCGTCGACAACCTCGATTTCGCCATCGACCAAGGCTGGATCGAAGCCTATTACCAGCCCATCATTCGTGCCGTCACTGGGAAGGTCTGCGGCATGGAAGCCCTGTCGCGTTGGAACGACCCGGAGTTCGGCATGCTGCCTCCTGGGGAATTCATCGACGTGTTGGAAAACGCGCATCTGATCCACAAGCTGGATATTTGCATGATACGCAGGGTGTGCAGCGACATCCGCGCGGCGCTCGATACCGGCCGTCCGCATCCCAGCGTGTCGGTCAACCTGTCGCGTCTGGATTACCAGCTCTGTGACATATTCACGGTGGTCGACCAGGTCGTCGCAGAAAGCGGCATCCCGAAGGATTTGCTGCACATCGAATTCACGGAGACGGCGTTCACGCAAAATGCCGAGTTCTTCGCCGATGTGCTCGCACGCTTCCACGACGCGGGCTACCATGTCTGGATGGACGACTTCGGCAGCGGGTACTCTTCGCTTAACGTGCTGAAGGACTTCAGCTTCGATGTCTTGAAGATCGACATGGAATTCCTTCGCGGGCTCGAAGGGAGCCGTCGCACACGCGACATCATCGCCTCTGTGGTGGATATGGCCAAAAAGCTGGGTATCCAGACGCTTGCCGAAGGCGTGGAAACCGAAGAGCAATACTTGTTCTTGAAGTCGATCGGCTGCGAGATGCTGCAGGGATATCTGTTTGGCAAGCCCGCGCGCATCGACGTGATGTTCCGCCTGGTCGATGAAGGCGAAATGGAAGTCGAAAACGACGATGTGAAAGACTACTACAACGCCATCGGTCGCGTTAACATGCTTTCGCCTGCGCCGTTCGAACAGGCCGAATCGCGCGAGAGCGCAATCGAGTTCTCCTCCGGCATTCCGCTGGCTGTCGTGGAACGCATCGATGACGAGGCGCATATGGTTGTCGCCAACGACGCGTTTTTGGAGACGGCCGAGAGCACGGGAGTGGTCGACAGTGCCCGCGATGGACTGATTTCGTTTGCCAACCGCGGCGCAAAGCTTGCGGCGGCCATCCTGGATTTGTCCGACCGCGCCAAAGAAAGCGGCAAAGACGAATACGTGGATTTCTACAATTTCAAAGAGCTTTACACGATTCGCCTGCTCCACTTGGCCGAGTGCGGCGAACGCGATGCGTACCTGGTGTCGCTCAGCTCGTACGAGACGACGGCGGAACAGGCGCGCATGCAACCCCATCGCGAAAAGGCCTCGAGCATGGTGTATCTGCCCGAGCGGCAGGTTACGCCCTGGCAGCAAAGCGACGAAATCGACCTGGACCACACGGCGATTATCGTCATCGACGTCCTGGGCGGGGCTGAAGGGGTCACGCCGGGGCTCGAGGACATGGCATCGAACAGTGTTGATATAGTGAAGGCCGCCCGTGCCGCGGGTATGCCCATCATCTTCAACATCGACAGCCATATTAAAGGGCTCGACCGCGAGTTGGAGCTGTGGGGCGACCATGGCGTGAGGGGCACTCCCAGTGGCACGCCGATCGTGGAGTTCGAAATGGCGGACACCGACTACGTTATCCCCAAGCGCCGCTACAACGGATTCTTCGAAACGGATTTGGAGCTTACGCTGCGTGAACTGGGCGTTACGACGCTTATCATGGTGGGTGCCGACACGAACATCTGCGTGTTGCAGACCTTGGCCGGTGCGTATTTCTACGGGTATAAAACCGTGGTGCCCGCCGATGCGGTCGCGACGTTTCTTATCGGTACGCAAGAATCGGGCCTGGAGTACTTCAGCCGCTGCTACGACACGCGCATTGTCACCACGGCGTCCATTCTCAAGCGCATCGAAGAAAAAAAGTAGTTTGACCGCAAAGAAGCGCGCGACTACAATGGTAAGCCGCCTTTGTCGGTAAGCGCTTCGCTCTGTTGGGCCGTTAGCTCAGTTGGTAGAGCAGGGGACTTTTAATCCCAAGGTCGCGGGTTCGAGACCCTCACGGCCCACCAGAGCAAAGCGCTTACCGTTCAGCCGGCAAACCCCACGCGGTTCGAAAAAAAGAGGGTCTCGAACCCTCCGACCCTCCTGGCGCAATTCTTCATCCGCAATTGTCTATGGCTTTATTCCTTGCAAAACCAGTGTTCTTCATCGGCTTCATGGGGGCCGGTAAGA
>CAMORQ010000057.1 GCA_946623915.1 uncultured Coriobacteriaceae bacterium
GCTTGCTGGCGCAGGCCCTGGAACGGCCGAGGAGCAGCAAGCGGGGTATTCGTTTGCGGATGATGAAGACACGTGGCCGGAAAGCGTAATCGACAGGAGCGCTTTCCTCGACGGCCCCGTCGACCCTGTGCCGGTTGATGCGGTGGCCCCTCCCGCAGATCCTGATTACGGTACCGCCGACCTCGGGCAGTTCCAGGATGTCGGCGCGACGCCGGCCCCGCTAGGCCAGGGCGGGGCCAGAAGCCAGCAGGTTCCTGTGGGCACTCCAGTGCCGCAGCCTGAAGAAGACTACTGGCGCGGGTTCGTGCCGGTTCAGCCCACCGAGCAGATGCCCACCGTCGCCGCAGCGGCGTTTCCGATGCAGCAGCCGGCAGCGCAAGCCTTCTATCCCCAGCAAGGGATGCCCGTCCAGTCGCCTGCGCAGCCCGCAGCTTCGCCCTATGCGCAAGCTCAGCCAACCGATCAGCCCTATGTTCAGCCGGTTCAGGGTCAGCCTTACGGTCAAGTGCCTGTGCAGCAGCAGGCACAACCTTATGCGCCAACGCCCCAGCAGCCAGGACAGCCCTACATGCCAGCGCCCCAGCAGCAGGTGCAACCCTATGCTGGCATACCTGCGCAACCGGCGCCCCAACCTTCCGCGCAACAGCGATCGGTGCAGCAGCCGGTGCCTTCGCCGGGCCAGCCCTACGTGCCCGCAACCCAACAGCCAGGACAGCCGTCTGGGACTTACGCTCAGCAGGCACAGCCCTACAGCCAGCAGGCACAGCCCTACAGCCAGCAGGTATACACCCCCCAGATGCAGCAGCCGGCCGGCTACGTTCCCGCCGACGACCTGACGATGCCGCCCCAGCCATCGACGCCGGCGTATGAAAAATCGAACAAGTCGACGATCGCCATCGTGATCGCGGTTATCGTGGCCGTCTTGGGCGTCATCGCGGCGATCGCCATCGGGCGCATCCTCTCGGCCAATGCGGCAGAGGGTTCCAACCCGCTCGTTGACCAGCTTACCGGCGGAATCGAGCAGCCGGACAACTCGTCGAGCAGGGATTCCAGTGCCTCTGGCGGGGGCGCGGACAACCACGGGTCGGACAGCAGCGGCAACGGTCAGGCTCCGGGCGGGCCGGGCGGCAACGTCGATTCCTGGGGTTGGGAAGACCCCGACTTCAGCGATAACCTGGAAGATTTCTACGGATTCGGCGGCGGAGAAAACGGGTGGACCTACGACGACGATGGCGGCCTTCACATACAAGGCGGTGGCATCGACGCCGACGACGGCGAGCTGCACGATGCATGGAACGACACGGTGGGCTATACCTACAAAGCCGAGGAGTACAGCAAGAAAACCACCGAAGTCGTGGACGCCTACGCCATGACCATGGCCGTCGATTTCAATGTGGACTACCCTCAGCTCCAAGGCGACATCCCCAACCTGGAGGCCATCAACAAGGCCATTCGCGACAAGGCCATGCAAACGGTTTCTTCGGTCTACGAAAACCCCGACGAAACGACCAAAAACACCGTCCAGTCTTATGCGGGTTCGTCTGAAGCGGGCGCTGCGGAAAGCATTCCGTCCGGCGCGGATGCCGTTTTGGCGTCCGATGTGGACTACGCCATCACCTACAACACCGACGATTTCATCAGCATCGCGTTCTCCGACGAATACGAACTAGGTTCGAGCGCCGGCAGCTACATCGCGCTGCGCACGCTGAACGTGAACCTGAAAACCGGGGACATCTATGAAATCGGCGACGTGATGAACGTGACCGATGACATCGCGGGCGCTTTCGTAGACAACCTGTCCCGCTACGACAACGGCACGTCTTTGCGCCTCGTCGGACGCGACAAGTTCATCGCCGCCCTTCAAGGGAACGGCGATGCGGCCGGCAACGTTGCGAACACGTTCTTCGTCGACGGCAACGGCAAGGTGAACCTAGGCGTTACGTTCAGTTTCGGCGGGGATGCGAGCAGGTTCCGCGGATGGTGGGATTCCACGATAACCGACGAACAGCTGGAGAAGGCGAAGAAGGATTCGCCAATGTGGGATCTCGTTGGGACGGGCGGCCAGGGTGCCGACAACCAAGGCGGTAACCAAAACACCGACCAGCAGGGCGCGGGCGCGCAAGGAACCGACCAGCAGGGCGCGGGCGCGCAAGGCGAAGCACCGAAGGATGCGGCCCCGCAGGACGGCGGCCAGGGCAGCAGCCAGGACGGCGCCCAGCCGGGCGGCGACCAGCAGGGCGGCCAACCGAGTAGCGACCAGAAGAACGCAGCCTAGCGGAAAGGACAGCAGGTCATGTCAGAGCAGCCTTTCGACAATCCCTATCAGCCGTCTGGTCAGGCGGGCCAGGGTTACCAGCCGCAGGCGTCGCCTTTCCAGCAGCCGCAACAACAAGCGCAACAGACCGACCAGGCCTATTGGCAGTCTTCTGGCCAACAAGGCTACGCCAACCAAGGCCACTACGCCCAACCGGCGCAGACCATGCAGGCTTCCTACGGGCAGCAGGTGTCCAACCCGGGGACGACGCCGCTGGTGCTGGGCATCATCGCCATTGTGTGCGCGACCATCCTTTGGCCTACGATCATCGCTCCGGTGGTCGGCATCGTGCTCGGCGCCATTGCCATTTCGCGCGGGAACCATGTGCTGCGGACGTTCCCGGACAACGGACGCGCACGCGGCGGCAGAGCCTGCGGCATCGTCGGGCTCGTGCTGTCGATCCTCGGCATCATCATGGGCATCGTGCTCGCCTTCGGTGCCATGTCGGTGGTTGCGAACATGGATTCGTCCGAAATGGAAATGCTTCAGCAGGAGCTTATAGAAGAGCTCGAGTCCGAAGGCTATAATATACCCTCCGACGCGCTTTCGTTGGGATAGCGTGAAGCGCCTGGAAGCCCCAGGCGCTTCGTTATAGCGGTAAGTTATACAGGTATTACTTTTGAGTCAGACTTTCGATATATCGGGTATGATGTGCGCAGCGTGCTCTGCGCGCGTGCAGAAGGCCGCAGGCGGTGTTGAAGGCGTTGCACAGGCGAACGTCAACCTGCTGAAGAACAGCATGGAGGTCGACTTTGCCGAAGGTGCAGATGTTGCCGCCGTTGCCCAGGCTGTTTGTGCCGCGGTCGACAAAGCCGGCTATGGTGCGACGCCGCGCGCGGGTGCCTCATCTTCCGGAAGCGACCTGCCGGCCGTCGATTTCGCCGCAGCGGCGAAGAGCACGAGCGCTAAGCGCGAAGCGGAAGCCAAGCATATGCGCATGCGCCTTGCCGTGTCTCTTGCGTTCGGCATCCCGCTGTTCTACCTGTGCATGGGCCATATGTTCGGCTGGCCCGTACCGATAAACCGCGAAGATCCGACCCAGATGTTCGCGTTTGCCTTCGTGCAGCTGCTTCTGATCGTGCCCATCGTGTTCGTGAATTTCAGCTACTTCGCCCGGGGGTTCAAGTCGCTGTTCCACGGAGCCCCCAACATGGATTCGCTTGTTGCGCTCGGAGCGACCGCCTCCATCGTCTACAGCCTCTACGGCATGTTCGCGATGGGCGCCGCGCTCGGTGCCGGCGATTTCGAGCGGGCGCACCACAGCGTTATGAACCTCTATTTCGATTCGGCGGGTACGATCCTTGCCCTGATCACGCTGGGCAAGTACTTCGAAGCGCGCGCGAAGGGCAAGACTACCGGGGCGGTAGAGGCGCTCGTCGACCTCGCCCCCAAGACGGCCATCGTGCAGCGCGACGGCGCGGAAGTGGAAGTGGCGTCGTCGCAGGTGCGCCCGGGAGATCGATGTGTCGTGCGTGCGGGTGCAGCCGTGCCTTGCGACGGCGTGGTGGTCGAAGGGTCGGGTAGCGTCGACGAAAGCGCCATCACAGGCGAAAGCGTGCCGGTGGACAAGCAGGTAGGCGACGCGCTTACCGGCGCCACTGTCAACCGCAGCGGGTGGATGGTGATGGAGGCGACCCACGTGGGCGACCAGACCGCCCTGGCGCAGATCGTCCGCCTGGTCGACGAGGCCACCAGCACGAAAGCTCCCGTCGAGCGCATGGCCGACAAGATAGCCGGTGTGTTCGTTCCCGTGGTCATCGCCATCGCGCTTGTCACGTTTGCGGTGTGGATGGCCCTAGGGGGCGGTATCCAGACCGCGCTCAACCACGCTATAACCGTCCTGGTCATCAGCTGTCCGTGTGCGTTGGGGCTGGCTACGCCCACGGCGGTTATGGTGGGCATGGGCTGCGGTGCGCGCAACGGCATCCTGATCAAGTCGGCCGAAGCGCTCGAGGCCGCGCACGACACGAGCGTGGTGGTGCTCGACAAGACGGGCACGATCACCGAAGGAACTCCGCGCGTGACCGATGTTCTTCCCGTCGAAGACGTGAGCGAAGAAGAGCTTTTGCTGGCCGCGCTCGCCATCGAAGAAAAGTCCGAGCATCCGCTGGCGTGCGCCATCGTCGACCATGCCCGCATTGCGCTGTTCGCCGACGGGGCTGATGGAGCCTTCGACGAGGATGACGTGCCAGACATTTCCTCGGCGGACTTCGAACAGATAGCAGGCCGAGGGTTAGCAGGCGTTGCCGATGGCTTGGTGTTCCTTGCGGGTAACGTTGCGCTCATGGAAGACCGCGGCGTCTCTGTGGGCGATGCGGCCGCATGGGCAACGCGTCTGTCCGAAGAAGGCAAGACCCCGTTGTTCTTCGCGTGCGAATCGTCGCTTCTCGGCGTGGTTGCGCTGGCAGACGTGCCAAAGCCGTCGAGCAAGCGCGCCATCGCAGAGCTCGAGGCGATGGGTGTGCGCAGCATCATGCTCACTGGCGACAACCAGCGCACGGCCACGGCCATCGGCGAGGCGGTCGGTGCGTCCCAGGTTATCGCCGACGTGCTGCCCCAGGACAAGGAAGCGCAGGTGCGCGCGCTCGCGCAAGACGCAACGGTCGCCATGGTGGGCGATGGTGTCAACGACGCGCCGGCCCTTGCGCGCGCCGACGTGGGCATCGCCGTGGGTAGCGGCACCGATGTGGCGGTGGAATCCGCCGACATCGTGCTCGTGCGCAACGATCTGATGGACGTGCCCGCTACCATTCAGCTTTCGCGTGCCACCATGCGCAACATCAGACAGAACCTGTTCTGGGCCCTGTTCTACAATGCGATCTGCATTCCCGTTGCGGCGGGCGTGCTATCTCCTCTGGGCATCACGCTCAATCCGATGATCGCGGCCGCCGCCATGAGTTTTTCGTCGGTGTTTGTGGTTACCAACGCGTTGCGCCTACGTGCGTGGCGCTTCCGTCCCGCGACTGCCGAAAACGTCCGGTAGGGCAGAGTCGCCACAGCCCGAAAACGCCCGGTGGGAGCCGGTCACTACAGCCCCGAAAACACCTGGCAGGACAGAGTCGTCGCAGCCCCGAAAACGCCTGGCAGAAGCCGGTCGCCACAGCCCCGAAAACACCTGGCAGGAGCCGGTCGCCACACACTGAAAACACCTGGCAGGACCTCCTCCGCGACCGCTGAAATCGCGTCATAAGCAATGCGCCGACGCCGCTCGCTTCTATTTGGGTGCTTGTTCGTAACATATTCGTGGAAAAGACCGGTTCGCGCATAGACTTAAGGTATTCTGAATCCGTGCACATTTTCGCATGTGCTTCCGTACGCGAATGAAAGGTTACTGCATGCTTAGCGGCGTCCTCATTTTCTTGGGTATCATCGTGCTCGTGCTGCTTTTGTTCGGCAAGAGCATCTTCTTCATTGTGCGCCAGCAGGAAGCCGTGATCATCGAACGACTGGGTAAGTTCCACCGCATCGCCAACCCGGGTTGGCGGGCGAAAGTGCCCTTCATCGACCGCAACGTCACGCGCGTGTCGCTGCGTACGATGAAGGAAGGGTTCAAGATCGACGCGAAGACGTCCGACAACGTGACCATCGTGTTGGAAGTGTCCGCGCAATACCACGTGGACTACAACTGGGGTAACGCGCCCGAAGAGTCCGGCATCTACCGCAGCTACTACATGCTTGCGCAGCCCATCGAGCAGATGCACGACTACCTGGCCGACGCCCTGCGTTCTTCCATCCCCAATTACACACTCGACGAAGTGTTCGAAAAGAAGGACAACATCGCCAACGACGTGAACGCCACCGTTTCGCACACGATGGCAAGCTACGGCTGGACGCTCGTGTCCACACTGATCACCGGCATCGACCTGCCCGCGTCCGTCGAGCAGTCCATGAACGACATCAACGCCGCGCAGCGTCAACAGCAAGCCGCGCAGAGCTTGGCCAACGCCGCCAAGATCAAGCGCGTCACCGAAGCGCAAGCCGAAGCCGAGGCCATGGAAAAGACCGGCAACGGCATCGCCGCTCAGCGCATCGCCATCGCCAAGGGCATCAAGGAATCGCTTGACACCATCTCCAGCTCCGGCGTGTCGGAGCGCGAGGCCAACGAGCTGTTCCTGTTCACGCAATGGACCGAAATGATGAGCGAATTTGCCAAGCGCGGCAACGCCACCACGGTGGTGCTGCCCGCCGATTTCCAGCAGAGCCGCTCGATGTTCGAGCATATGGTCGTTGCCGAAAATGCCGTGTTCAATGCCGACGCGGGCGCCGCAAGCGCACCGTCGGATCCTGTATCTGTCCACACCGATTCTCGCCTCTAAAACGAAACATAAACGCGCCACGAGGATTACGCTTATGGAAGATTTGCTAGAGACCCATCTGAAACCACATATCCGATTAGGCAGAGCGGCTGCGGCTGTTCTAGTCTCGATTATGCTGGGTGCGGCTTTGCTGCCCGGCACGACGCTCTACGCCGACGAGATCGAAGAGGATTCTTCTTCTTCGGCTGTTCTCGAAGAAGCTCCCGATGCGGCGGCCGCGCAGGACGCGAAAAGCAGCAAGGAAGTTCGCGACAAGGAAAAGAAGGCTGCGGAGCAGAAGGCGCAGGAGGAAGCCGAGCGCAAGGCTCAGGAAGAGGCCGACAAACGCGCCGCCGAAGAAGAAGCGGCTGCTCGCGAGGCCGAAGCGCTTGCCGAAGAAGAAGCGGCGCGCGCTGCCGAAGAGGAAGCCCTTTCCGAAGAGGAGCGCAAGCGCCTCGAAAAAGAACAAGAGGCTCTCGACAAAGCACAAGCGGTTTTCGACGAGGCCTTCGCCGCCGCGCAAGAGGCCGAAGAAGGACTTGCGGGACTGCAGGAGCTTCAGGATAATCTGACTCCCTACCGGGACGCCATCACTTCGTTTGTCGATCGCGCCAAGGAACTGAACGAACAGCGCAAGCCTTATCAGGAAGAGCGCAAGAAGCTGATTGCCCAGCGCGAGGAAGTGCTTGTCGAACGCGATGCAGCTCTGGCCAAGCGCGATGAGGCGAGCGCCGCGCACGCCAAGGCGCTCTACGGACTGATCGTTGTGGACGAGGAAATCGCGCGTACAGGCGGCGTGGACATGCTTTCGGTCGTACTCGGCGACAGCAACGCCACCGAAGCCGAAGCGTACGGATATCTTCTGGGCAAAGTCGCCGACATCTGCGCCGACAAGGTGTCGGTGGCGAACGATGCCTTGCAGGTCGAAGAAGCCAACGTGAACGAAGTAAATGCCAAGCTGGCGGATTTGGCCGACCAGGTTGAGGCTGCCGACGAAAAGATCGCCGCCATCGACAAGGACCGCGAAGCGGTCATCGAAGATGCGCGCACCATGGTCGGCGAAGGCAACAAAGCGGCGTTCGACATAGAGCGGCTGTGCTCCGAATCGCGTCAGGGTGTCAAGGTTGCCATCGAAAAGGTGGAAGCCCTGAAGACCAAAGTGGACGACGTGGAACTGGAAGGCATCGCCGAGTTGAAGGAGCAGGCGAAGTCGTGGGATATTCAGTCCAACGAGCTGCGCGCCGCTGCGCAGGAAGATGCGGGCGCGTTCTACGATGCGGTCGACACGCTTGGCGGCGTGGAGGGTGCCATCAGCTACGGCAGCGGTTTGGATTTCGCGCTTTCAGAAGAAGAGTTCGTGGACAAGTGGGGCGTCGCAATCGATTTGTACTTCGGCGAGCAGGGCGCACCGCTGCAAGGCTATGGGGCCGAAATGGCCAAGCAGGCCTACGCGTTCAAGGTGGACCCGCGTCTGTGCGCCGCGGTCAGCATCATGGAATCGAGCGGCGGACGCTTCTGCATCAAGCCCCACAACGCCTGGGGATGGGGGGCCGCCGATAGCGACCCGTACAACCTGGCATTCTCCTGGGGCAGCTGGGAGGAAGCCATCCGCGCCTGGCACGAGGGCATGGCCACGTCAAACACGGGCCTTGCCACGGCAAGCTCGCTTTCGCGTTTGGGCGACATCTACTGCTCGTCGCCTATTTGGAGCAAGAACGTGGCGAATTTCATGGAACGGATTTCCGCGATTGCGGAAGCACAACAGGTTGTGTACGCCACGTAAGGGCCCACAACCATCCGCCTGCATTCGTGTGCAAACTGCGTAAAAAGCCCCGAAAGGGGCTTTTCGCTTCTTGCTTCGGGGGCGCGTGCGCCGTATACTGCAAAAGTTCGCTTTCAAAAGCCCCGTACATCGCATGGCGAAGCGGAACGAGGAGGCGGTTGTCCAGAACCGCGGAATCGTGTTCGGAGTAGGATCCCGGCACCCGCGAACCCTGCACTTTTGAAAACAAACGGCAAACGTGCGGCGCATATGCCGCATGTTCTGTGAACAATGGAGGAAACAGTGAAGACGTATTACGCAAAGCCGGGCGAGGTGGAGCGCGCATGGGTCCTGATCGACGCTGAGGATCAGGTGCTCGGACGTGTGGCCACCAAAGCTGCCACGATTCTGAAGGGCAAGCACAAGCCGCAGTACACCCCGCATGTGGACACGGGCGATTTCGTGGTCATCGTGAACGCGGACAAGATCCGCCTCACGGGCACCAAGGCAGCCCAGAAGAGCTACTTCCGTCACAGCGGGTTCCCGGGCGGTCTGCGCGAAGAGCGTTTCGAAGAGGCCATGGAAAAGCATCCCGAGCGCGTGCTTGAGCACGCCGTGAAGGGCATGCTCCCCAAGAACACGCTTGGTCGCGCCATGGGCAAGAAGCTGAAGGTCTATGCCGGCCCCGAACATCC
>CAMORQ010000058.1 GCA_946623915.1 uncultured Coriobacteriaceae bacterium
GCGAGCTGGGTTCAGAACGTCGTGAGACAGTTCGGTCCCTATCCTCCGCGGGCGTAAGAGAATTGAGGAGAGCTGCCCCTAGTACGAGAGGACCGGGGTGGACGTACCTCTGGTGTCGCGGTTGTTGACCAACAGCATCGCCGCTTAGCTACGTACGGAACGGATAACCGCTGAAAGCATCTAAGTGGGAAGCCGACTCCAAGATGAGTTCTCTTTTCGGTAAGACCCCTTGTAGACTACGAGGTTGATAGGCTGTAGCTGTAAGTGTTGTGAGGCATTTAGGCGAGCAGTACTAATTGGTCGAGCTCTTTATCTATAAATACAAGTTAGCGATCCGAAATAGTCTAAGCACGCTATGTAACCTTCAGGGTGCGTAAACCTGACTCAATTGCCCGATGTAAGCGAGTCATTTTGAAAAGCGCATACCATGTGCTGTAGGGAATGCCCCCTATGAGCGCGACCATAGAGAGAGGGATCACCCGACCCCATTCCGAACTCGGTAGTTAAGCCTCTCTTCGCCGAAAGTACTGCGGTGTAGTCCGTGGGAGGATAGGGCGTCGTGCTCATAGAGGGCATTTTCTTTTGCGTCCTTCGCAGAAGGGCCAAAGGAAAACGTCAGTTCGGTAGAGCTGCAACTCATGGGACCTGCGGCAAAAGAAAATGCCCGAACTCGACGCTGCAAATCTATCTGCTGGCACGCTAAGCCCTCCGTGCTACACTGCGCGTACAAAGTACGCTCATTTCGCCAGTCGGGCTTATCGCACTCAGCAGATAGATTTTCGCTGACACTTCGACTACCTTCCCGCAGCGTCGCTTCGCTCGCTGCTGCGCGCTCCCTGGTGGAACCTAGGAAGTTGTCCTCGCTTTGGATATGCGCGCGCTCCGTTACGGCCCCGGCGCCCTTCGGCCACCTGCCCGCAGCGTTGCTTCGCTCGCTGCTGCGCGCTCCCTGGTGGAACCTAGGAAGTTGTCCTCGCTTTGGATATGCGCGCGCTCCGTTACGGCCCCGGCGCCCTTCGACCACCTGCCCGCAGCGTCGCTTCGCTCGTTGCTGTGGATTGTCTCAAGGGAACGGCGGTTCGCATCGCTGCTGGTTTTTGAGACCGCCCTGTTTACGATAATGAGCTTTTCAGGCTCAGGGTAATCGGCCTTATACTCTGTCCCTAAAACGCTGCCCCATGGGCTTTTCCCAGAAGGGGGGTTCCAGAATGTCACACCCTATATTGCTGACAACTCTTGCTTTTGTTGTCGTTTAGGTCTAAAACGACAATAGAGAGAGGACGTATAGGCATGAACACGGTTTTTGCGGATACCATAAAGAAACTCAGATTCGGCAAAGGTCTTTCGCAACGCGATCTTGCGGAGCGGATGTATGTTACCCGCTCGACTGTTGCGCGGTGGGAGAACGGCAGCCGCCTTCCAGATGCCGTGATGATATCTCGTCTTGCCCAGTGCCTGGGTGTGGATGCCAATGCGCTGCTTTCGGCTGCGGCAATGAGCGATGTGGCTCCCAATGTCATTATGGTTGACGATAGGAAAGTCATCCTTACCGGAGGGCTGCCTGTGTTGGAGGAGGCAATCCCGAACGCCACGATCGTGGGGTTCACGCGCCCAGCCGAAGCGATCGAGTATGCGAAGGCAAACAGGATTGCCCTAGCGTTTTTGGACATAGAGTTGGGTAAGACGAGTGGGTTGGATTTATGCCGCGAATTGCTTGATATAAACCCCAATACAAACGTGGTGTTCCTCACCGCATATGCGGAATATTCCCTTGATGCATGGAAGACTGGCGCAAGCGGCTTCATGGTGAAACCAATCACGATAGAGGGTGTGCGCGAGCAGCTCGAGCACTTGCGGCATACGTTTTCTGAGGGAAGCGTCCCCGAATGACCGAACTCGACACCATACTCTACGTTTTCGTTTGCGGCGCAATGTTGGCGCTGTCGGTGTTGGGGCTGGAATCTGCTGTCATCACGCCTAGTCTGAAGCGCTGGAACAGGCGCTTTTTCATCGTTTTCTTCGCAGTCCTGGTTTGTGGGTCTTCGGTCTTTTTCCTGGAACTGGCTGGTTACTTGGTCGCGTCCTTGACGGTGTTGGTGACGATAGCTTACTTTCTCCAGTCGGTGCTCTACATCACGTTGTTTCCTATGCTCGCGGTGTACCTGCTGTATTGCTGCGAAGAGGACTGGCGCGAAAGCGTGCTTTTCCGCGTCATGCTGGCACTGTGGGCTGCGTGCCTTATCATGTTAATTACCTCCCAATTCGTTGATGGCTTCTATTCCATCGTCCCTGGTGGCGGAGTGATCATAGGACCCGCATATCCGCTGCTCGTCATGCCTCTGCTAGCAATGCTGGGCCTTCTGGCGGTGGGTGTGGTCCGTAGACGCAACAAGCTGCCTCAACAATACTTTCGCGCCTTCCTCATTTGGCTGATCCCCGTGGCGGTTGCCATATTGGTCCACATGATCACCACTTCTTTTGTGCTTATCGATCTCGGCCTAACCGTTTTTATTTTTGCGATGTACCGCATCATCGTAAGCGATTCTGTCGAACAGGACCGGCTCCACCAGCAAGAGATTGCCAACCAGCGCGCCAGCATCGCAGTGCTGCAGATGCGCCCTCACTTCATCTACAACACCATGACCAGCATCTACCATCTGACAGACCAGGATCCGCAACGGGCCAAACAGGTGACCATGGATTTCAGCACCTATCTGCGTAAGATCTTCACCGCTATCGGCAGCGATGGAGCTATACCTTTTGTCGAAGAGCTCGAGCACACCCGCGCCTACCTTGCCGTGGAACAGGCCCAGTTCGAAGACGACCTGTCCGTCGAATACGATACGCCGCACGTTAAGTTCTGTGTGCCACCGCTTACGTTGCAGCCTATTGTGGAAAACGCTGTCAAGCACGGTATGGACCTAGACGCCGGGCCGCTGCACGTCCGCGTGCAGACTAAGGAAACGGGCCAGGGTAGCGAAATCGTCGTAGAGGATGACGGTTCGGGCTGCGATCCCGCTATTGTCGACGATCCCCATACCACTTTGGCCAACATCCGACAGCGTTTGCAGATGATGTGCGGTGGCATGCTGGACATCGCGCGCCGCGAAGGCGGCGGCACGGTGGTGAAAGTGACGATTCCGCGCGCCGAATAGCGTGTGGTCCCTCCGATTCGCCACCGCCGTGCGAAACGTGCCCCATGGGCCACCACCAGGACGTGATGGCAAAACGCAGACTCCGCTGCATCGACCATTCCAAAGGTATACGTCGTACCACCAACGCCGTTGTTGCTGCCATGGCGCGCCCGATGTGACCGAATCTGCATTTTGATGTCATGCACACGACCCTCAGTGTTACCATGTGCGTATGGAAAAGAGAATCAAGATAACCCATTTCACCGACCCGCTGTGCTTCTGGTGCTACGCGATGGAGCCGGAGATGCGCAAGATTCGCGTGTTGCTCGACGAGTGCCTCGACTACCGCATCGTCATGGGTGTGCTGTCCAGCGACGTGAGCGAATTCATCGGGCACGACGAAGAGTCCGCATTGCGCTACGAATTCTTTCGTATGACGCTGGTGGACCATCTTTCGCAGGCCGCCACGATGATAGGCATGCCGTTCGCCACCGAGTACCTGTTTGCAAACAGCCCCGAGGACATGGTTTCGTTCCCCCTCAGTCTGGCTTGCAGTGCGATGAAGGTCACCGACGAGCACTTTGCCGAGCCGTATTTACGGCGTATGCGCGAATGCGTGTTTGCGGAGGGCCGCACCCTTTCCAAAGTCGACGAACAGGTCGACCTGGCCGGCGAATTCCCGGTCGATGCGGAGCTATTCCGGCAGAATCTGGAAAGTGATGCGGCATCGTCTGCCTTGCAGGCCGATCTCGATGAATGCCAGAAGTACGGTGTGACGGTGTTCCCGTCGCTTCTCATGGAGTACGGCGAGTCGCGCATCATGGTCCGCGGCTACAGCAGCTACGACGGGTTCAAACAGGCGATTGGCCAGCTGACAGACGGCGAGATCACGCTCACTGACGCTGAGTACTCGTTCGGTGCTCTCGAATCGTTCGTCGGCCGTTTTGGCAAGGTCGCTGCTCGTGAAGTGCAGACGATGTTTTCCCTGAACGAGAACCAACTTGCCAACGCCGTGATGGATTTGGTGAGCACGGGCCGCTACAAGACGCAAAACTGCGGTAGCAGCTACTTCGTTATGCCAGCGTAAGGGCGTCAATCGGGTGCGCTCTGCCGCTTTGGGTGTGGCAGCGTCCCGAAGGAGTCAGATGCGTTAGCTATAGGCAAGTGATGCCGTTCGCGTGCAGCGTCCGATGTCGCATTTCGTATAGGGTGCTATCTGCTCAAGGTGGGTAACACCCTATTTTGCAGGTCGTTTAACCGTGTAGGGATGGATAAAGAGCTCATGCTGTTTTAAGCTCCGATGTTACTTTGACACTGCATCGCTCCTAAGAACCTCCCGCTGCTGTCCCGGGGACTTTGGCGCTGCTGCCGGTATGGGCTACTCGGGCACTCGTGGCGAGTTCCATTTGGCGGCCGATGCGCTCATATGGCGCGGTGCTGCGGTTGGTGATGGCGGGTGCGCGAAAGTACGTGCTACCCAGAGCGAAAGCGTACGAGGGATGCGTCTGGAACGCGCGAGAGGTGTAGCGCAAATGGACTACCGGATTCCAGGTCCTACAGGAACCTGAACTTGACGGTGCGCACGCCCCATTCATCGCAGGTAGAGCAGCCGAACGCCTTGAATACGCCCGGTTGCAAGTCGAGAGAGCGCTTGCCGTTGGCAAGGCCGCCGCAGTCGTTCACAACGGCGATGATGGATTTGCCACCGTAGGAAATTTCGACGTATTTGCCGTAGAACGGACCCGGGTTCCAGACCATGGGAACCGCAACGCCCATCGACCAGTCGTCGACTACGTCGCCTGTTGCAGTGACGTCGGGGTTGGTGGTGTAGACATCGGATGCGCCGCCGTAGGCGGTGGCGAGACCCGTGGCCCATCCATCCGTGCCGAACGTCGTGAAGAGCGCGGCATTGGTGCCTTCGGTCTGGGATTGGATCTTTTCGAGATTCTCTTTTTCTTCCTCGATGCTCTCAAGCGCCACTTCTTGCTGTTCGACATCGAGTTCCATATCCTGTATGGCCTGGTTGAGCTCGCGTTGCTTTTGGGCTAGGTCCTTTTGCGCGATTTCCAGCTCGTCCTTTTCGACCGAGATATAGTCGTATTGCTCCTGCAGCTGCACGCTTAAGGCCTTTTCCTGTTCAGCCAGTTTGGCAGCCTGGCTGGCGACGGTTTCTGCTTGATGCATGCGGTCGAGCAGTTGAGTGATGCTTTCCGACCCAACCAGGATGTCGACGAGCTCGGCAACGTCTGTTTTGTACATAAGCACGGAAACGTTGGCAAAGCGTTTCTGCAGCGCTGCATGTTCTTGCTGTGCGGCAAGCAGCTGTTCGGATAGCGTGGTGATTTCGGTGTTGTATTGTTCGATGCGCTGCTCGGCATCGGTGATGCTGTTTATGAGCTTTTCAAGTTCGGAAGACTTTTCAGATAGCGATTTGCGCGCTTCTTCGAGCCTCTTCTTGGCTGCGTCAGCTTCTTCTTTCTTTTCGTTCAGCTGGGTAGTGATGTCGGAACGGTCGCGCGCGGCTTGGGCACCTGCGCTCTGCATTTCCTTGAATTCTTCCAGGCGCTTCAGCGTTTCAGCGTCGAGCTGGTCGGCTGGTGTGGATGCGGCCGATGGAACGTTGACCCCTGCGGGAACCGAGCTCGATGAACTGCTGGCATCGTTGGCCGCATCGGCTTCGGCAGCGGGTTCGGCGGGTGCGTCAGCTTGCGCATCGGCGGCCGCGTCGCCAGCTTCGGGGGTGGGTTCTTGAATCGCTTCGCTCGTCGTTTGCTCGGCAGCCTGCTCGTCTGGCTCGTCAGCGAATGCGGGTGCTGCACTGAGGCAAGCGCAGAGGCAGACAAGAATGAAAACACTGAGAAGCACCTGGTTAAAGCGGTGCGTTTCGGCTGCATGACTTGTTTTAGACATGTGCATAACGAAACAATACTACCATGCAGAATCGGGCTTTGGGAAAAAAGCGTGATGTACCACAAAACACACTCAATGGTGGTAAAGGAGCGGACAATGCACAATGCATGGGGTTGGTTGGGGGCCTGAGTGGCGTTGCGGCGCATCAACCCAGGGCGCTAACGCAGCTGCGCGGTCTGGCGGCAGGGCCTACGTGACGTTGCGGTACGAATCGACCAGGTCGGCGAGTTCTTGCTTGGAATGGACGTCCAGTTTGCTGTAGAGGTTGCGCGTATGCGTGCGCACAGTGTTCCAGGACACGCCAAGCTCTTCGGCGATGCGTGTAGCGTCATGCCCCATAGCCAGATGCCGCAGCACGTCTTTTTCGCGTCGGGACAAGCCGAACTCGTCGGCTATGATGTCGATGGCCATCCTGAACTTTCCGCGCCGTGTTTCGGGGGTGACGCCCGATTCCAGCCTGCGTTCCATCAGCGAAGACAGGGTGGCGTGGCCTTCGGTGACCGCCTCGAACAGGTCGTCGAAGTCCTTGGCGGAAAATAGCACGAACGAACCCGCGAGTGATAAAAACGCCAGGACGACCCCCACGCCAACAACAACCGAAATAGGCTGGTCGGTAAGGAAAAGCGAGCCTATTAACCAGCCTATGCTGTCGGCGAGGGAAAACAGCCCGTAACCTATGCCAAACACCGTCGATGCGGTTTGCTGCCGCTGGAAAATGACGAAGAAGAGCAGCGTGCGGTAGCAAAACGTCAAGATGTATATGGCGAAAGGAAGCATTTGGTAGTACGGCGCATAATACCTGCCTGCCGTGGGGGCGAGCGCTACGGCAAGCGCCGTAATTACCAGTATTAATGTGAATATGCGCCCGAAACTGCGTTTTTCGGGATCATAAGTCACGGCGAACGTGAGAAACGCGAGCGCGACCGGTATGAGCAAGATGATGATCAGCGACGCGTAGAGAGTCGAATCGGCTAAGGGCGTAACCGAGTTCGCGTAGCCAGATACGAGAGAAGCTACAAACGAAAGGAACGATACGACAAGCACCATGCGCCAAAAGGGCCGCGGAAGTGCTGTCTCGCTGCGTGATTCCAGCTCGTGCGGGTGTGCATCGGGCGCGTATTTGGAAAGGGAAGCGAGCAGGCCTGCTATCAGCGGTAGGGTGACGAACGCACCGGTTCCCATGACCAAGGGGCCTTCGCCGGAAAAGCGCCATGTCGGAAATCCCATTGCAAGGAAATACAGCATAACGCCGGCAACGAGGGATTGCGCAGAGCGCACGATGATGTTGCGCGGCAGGTTGCTACCGTAAAGGTCGGCACATTTAACCACGATAAAGGCGTTGCCGATCCCGGCGACGATGCAGCCAATGTAGTACAGAGCGTTCGCAGCAGCGAGTCCGAGGGCGGGTCCGAAGAAGTAGGGTCCCACGAGTATGATTACAGCAGACCCTATGCACGAAATAACGCCGCCCACGACCGCAGATCGCGATTTTGCCAAAAAGGGCCCCACTTTACCCGCGAACGCGGCTATTGCCAAAAGCGTGAGCGCGAAAGATGCGTTCGAAAGCACGTACTGTTGTTTGCGGTACACGGAATCGAAGTCGGGCGAAGACACCCATACCGCACCTGTGAACGCCAGCATGTTCCATGCAAGCAAAAAGCCGAGAGCCGTGTAGGGGAAGCTGGGCCGCACGGCGACCGTTCGCTTAAGCCAGGTATCTAGTTGCACGTGCGCCTCCCTCCCCATTATCTACTTCACTATGCGTGAATTAGGCTCACGCAACTGGCGCAGAAAGTAGAATTGCTAGTATTATAACCTCATACATTCGTTTCTCATAGGCCAATCTATCAGGCAAAATGCATTGTAGTAGTTTTCTCACGCAAGGCATGGAGTATGTTTTACAGGGATTTTCTTTCGGAAATAATGCGAAATGCGGGTTTTTCCCAGGGGTCATAACTTCTATCTTGCAAACAGAGAAGGAAACAGCAGCATGAGGGAGAGGCAATGGCTGCAAACGACTTTAGCCAGTTCGCTGGCTTTTCTGCTAATGCCAACCAGGTCGACGACGAACGCGACAACGGCATGATCGAACCGGCGAATCCAGACTACGCCGAAGAAACGGAAGATGCGGGCGAAGATTTGTCCTTCGTCGAAAAGATTGACAAGGTGGCGGCGTGCGTCACACGTCATCCGCTCTATCGCGAAATCCTTTACAACGTGCTTGGATACTGCAAGGAAGAAAAGCTTCTGCAGGATATCGAGCAGGAGATCACCACATATCCCGAATGGGCGCGTTGCACCCAGAACCAGTATGCGCTCGTCATGTCGCTCGTGAAAGCGGGTGGCTTGGAGTTCATCGAGCGCGATGCGAACGGCAACATCGTTACCGAAGCCGACAAAGAAGGTTTGACCGAAGACGAAGCTGAAGATTTGGTCGAAACCTTCAATTTCAAAACGACTGAGGCGGGCGCGGCATTCATCGAAGCCTACAACCCCGCCGAGCGCCTGGCGGTCGAGTTCGAGCGTACGCCCGATCGTGTTTCCGTTTACAACGAAGTCCTCGAATTCATCGCTGGCGAACCGCGCACCATAGACGACATCAACGCGCTGCTCGAAGGGCGCGAGATCGGCACCTACGTGAACGGCCGTTACGAAACCATCAAACCGAGTGTGTTCGTGGACAAGCTCGAGCATGCCGGTGCGATTGTTTGGGATAAAAAATGGATCCTAACGAAGGAGGGGGAGGCATACCTGGAAAAGGTTCGGGAAGCCGGGTAGTGCGCTACCGCATGGTGCGTTCCTGCCTGAAAGAACGAGAACTGTAACTAGAGAGAAGGGGAGAACATGACAGAAACAAAGTTGACACGCCGTAACTTCGTGCAGATTTCTGCACTAGGTGCTACGGCGG
>CAMORQ010000059.1 GCA_946623915.1 uncultured Coriobacteriaceae bacterium
ACTGAAGGAAGGTGATGTCGATGCCGGCTTCGCTCGAAAGCAGGCCGATGATCAGGGCGTTACCGGGTGTACCGGCAGGAGTCATCAAACCGCCGATGCCGGAGGCGGCAGGCAGGCCAATCATGAGGCACTTGCCCAAGTTGGATTCGCCGGGTTTGGTGTTGTTCGCTTCGAGCAGGCCATGGGCGATGCTTAAGAACACGATGCAGGTGGCCAGGTTGGACATGAAAGCGGACACGATGCCGCAGGCAAACATCATGGCGATGACCAGCGCGGCGGGGTTCGACTTTGTTCTGCTCGTGAGAGCATGACAGATACGCAGCGGTATTGTGGTGTTTTCCAGCGCGATCGAAACAGCGAAGGTTGCAATCGCGAAGAAGAATGCCGTGCCGCCGAATTGCAGGAACACGTCGTTGAGCGCCATGATCCCCAGCAAAGGCATCAGCGCCATCATGCCGAACGCGGAAACCGACATCGGCATGGAGTTGCAGATCCACAAAGCCAGTGCGCCGCCGAACACGCCGAGCGACAAGATTCCTTCGCGGGTGGTGCCTTCGGGCACGGGCATAAGAGCGGTTAGAAGGATGAGGGCAACGGCGATTACAACGCCGACAGTCTTTCTTCGCATACTTGTTTCCATTGTTCCCCCTTTGAATTAGAACAGATCAGAATGCGTTGTCTTCGCAGGACTTCGTCATCATCTGGACGTTTTCGAGCTGGGCGTTAAACGGAATATCGCAGCCGGAGCTTAAAATGAATCCAGTCGGGCCGATGTCGCGAATGAGGGCTGTGCAATAGTCGTAGGTTTCTTCAGGCGTGCCGAAGGCAAGCAATTCGGCGGGTACGTCACCCATGATGCAGATGCGATCCCCCACGACTTCCTTGGCATAGCGGATGTTCGACTTGCCGTCGAGGCACATGATCAGCTTCTTCTCCGGGAACTGCAGGAAGTGTTCCATGCCCTTGTCCCAGTTGGAATCCAGATGCGTCATGGGCACCACGTCGTACTGGATGCACAGATCGACCAGCTCGGCGAAGTAGGGCCAGGCGAAGGTGTCGAACATATCGGGGTTCAGGATGCCCGGGCCGCCGCGCCAGCCGCCGACCCATACGCCGAAGGGGCGCGTTTCGGGATTTGAGAAGCGCGCGTCGTAGCGCTTCATGTTGTACTCGTGCACAACGGCGAAGACTTCGAGCAGCTTGTCAGGAATCTCCAGGATGTCGTCCATGAGAAACGCCTCAAGCGAACGGCCGCCACACAGCATTTCGAAGGGCGTAAGCAGGGACCCGTCCTTGATTACGGGGTAGCCCGCCGTTTCGAAGCGTTCGATGGCCGTGGCGTTGTAGGCGGCGAATGGCGCGAGGCGCTTCATTGGGTCGCCAAGCCTGTTGACGAGGTAGTCCTGGTACCACGGCTCGAAACCGCCTTCGAGTATGATGTCGTAGTCGTCCTGTGTCATCAGCTCGGCTTCGGCGACTTGCCACAGCTCGTTGTCGGGCAGCTCCTCGCCTGGGACGGTGATGTTCGACAGCCAGATGACGGGTAGGCCGAAGGGGATGGACGTTGCCGCTTGGATGCCGTCGACGCCTCCCATCAGATCGGCGCACTTGATGTTGCAATCCACGTTGATTACGGGATCCGAAATGAAGTCTTTCACCGTGGTGTTGGTGAAGGTGGCTGCACATGCTGCAGCGCCGGAAACATGGGGTGTTTTGTCAACGGGTTCTAGGTTGATGGCCGCTTTGACGCGGTCGTAGCGTTCTTCGAGTATTCCCATCGTGGGGCTCCTTGTCCTCGCGCATTCCGTGTCAAGAAGGGCCTTGCGGCGCTCCGTGCGTGCCGCATGTTCAGGCCCCAATCGAGACGGAAGCCTTCTTGCATCGAAAACAATGCCTGCGCTATTCGTTTAATACTCGAGTGCAAACGCATACACAGCTTTGCTTTATGGCACTACTGTAGAGCCCAGGATGTAAAAAGGTAATGGCCATCTTCGTGCAAAAAGATAATTCCTTTGTGCACTTTTGTAGATAGATTCGTGTTTGCGCTGTTCAAAAGTGTGTTAACTATGTGCCTCAAAGACTGAAAACGACAGCATAAGGTAGATGATCGCATCCAAATCATGCGTGCTCATCGCTTTGTCGATGTGGCTCATGTCGCAAATCTCGTGCATCTTTTCGAGGCGGTAGGACAGGCTGTTGCGGTGTATCCCCAGCATGCGCGCCGCTTCCGACAGCTGGAAGGATGCGAATACACACGCGCGTAAGCTTTCGTAGTAGGAGCTGGCGTGTTCCTTGTCATAGGCGGCAAGTGCTGTAAGTTCGGGCGCGATGTAGCTTGGTAGCAGCGCATCTGCCCGTAATGCGCTGTGTATCTGGTCGATGCCATGTTCGCGTGCGAGCGAAATGACCACTTTGTCTTCGAGGCAGCGCTGCGCCTCATGATCGGCCTGCAGGTAGTAGGTGCGGAAATGGTGCAGGTCGCTGAAAATCATGCTGACACCGCAATAGAATTCACCTTTGAGCAGGCCAGAAAGGTAACTTAAGAGCACATCGCGCTTTTGCCGGGTGTCGTTTTCGATGATCACCAGGCTATCGGCGTAGGTGAACGCGATGGCAAAAATGAAGCGATTCGTGATGTCGTTGTACAGCTGCGAAAGCAGGACGGGCTGTAACGTGGTCTGTTCGCGGACGACGTAGACGCGGAAGCTGTCCGTTATTTCCCAGCGTAGAGCGCGCAGGGCAAGAGCGATGTCTTCTTCGGCGAAAGCATCTTTCTCTAAAAAATGGATGAATGCTTCAGCCAGCTTTGACGTGGGGCTGTATCGCGCGTAGTAGTTTTCCATATGGCGCGTCATGTGGTGCACCATGATGTTTGCGACGCGTTCGAGCCCCTTTTTGAAGGGCACTTGGAAGCTGAACAGTACGAAGTGGGCAGCCATGTAGCCGTTGGGGTAGAGACTGCAGTGCATGTAGGTATGGTCACCCATCTGGGAATCGCGTGTCGTGGGGAAGGTGTCTTTCCAGACTTCGGGTAGATTGATCGAGTCGCGCAGGCTGCGAATGCGACCCGAAGAGATGCCGTTGTTATCCAAGATTTCCGCCCAGTGCCAATGGATGTCGGGCGAATAACCTTGGGCAATAGCGTAGGCGCGACCGTCCGGCGCATAGACGTAGCAGGGCGTGCATATGATGTCCTTGCTTGCGTCGAGCATCAGCTGGAGTCCGTTTTCGTCTTCTTCCAGTTGGTCCAATGTTTGCTCCCAGCTCTCAAAGCCTTCCATGATGGTGCAGATTTCATTGAAAACGTTTTCAGAATCGACGCCATATACGAGAATCATGTCGTCGCGGTGCACGATTAGGGTGTCGTCGTCGGCCGATTCGAAGTAATTGTTGGCCCGGCCGACGTAGACGGACTTTTCGTTGAGGTAGGACGACGCCATCATGCGAGCTTGTTTGATGGAGGCTTGCCCCGACTGGATCATGGGAACCATGTTCTCGTAGCTGAGTGAGTTGTATATGTCCCACATACTCAGGTTCAAGGACGTCCCTTCAAATGCGAAGAGGGCTGGGGTAGAGCCGCTGTGTCTATACGACAATAATACTGTAACATGCAGAGGCTCAGAGTTGGTTCGAGTGTTTTTGCAGCTAACTTGGATACCTGCGCCATACGCATTAGACTAGATGCTTCAAAAAGCGAAAGGCGGAGACAATGATCGACCAACATGTAATTGACGACGCAAAAACCTATTTAAACGACCAATGGGGCGCCGTGATCGAGGACTTGGCGGCGCTGGTGGCCATCGACAGTTCGCAAGACCTTGATAGCGCACATGCCGGCGCGCCCTATGGCGACGGCCCGCGCGCAGTGCTCGATGAAGCAGCGCGGCGGATGGGGAGGTATGGCTTTTCGCTGCAGGACTGCGACGGCCATTGCGGCTATTTCGACGTGGCCGGGCAGGGCGGCAAGCAGCTGGCGGTCATCGGGCATCTGGACGTGGTGCCAGCGGGAGATGGCTGGACGCACGACCCCTTCGCCCTGACGCGCGAAGGCGGCTGCCTGTTCGGACGCGGCGTCATCGACGACAAGGGGCCGCTGCTTGCGGCGGTGCACGCGCTTCGCTTTTGGCGCGACCGCTACGAGCGCGAAGGACGGTCGTTGCCGGTAACCGTGCGCGTGATCTTCGGATGCGCGGAAGAGACGGGCATGGCCGATGCCGACTACTACCTGGCGCACCACCCGGCGCCCGACTTCCTGTTCACACCCGATGCGGATTTTCCGCTTTGCTATGGGGAAAAGGGACACTATCAGGCACGTTTGACCAGCGCGCCGATCGCAGGCGGCTGGGGCGTGGCCTCGATTAAGGGCGGCACAGCGGTCAACGGCGTGCCCGCCCAGGCAGAGGCGATGGTGTGTTTTGCCGACGATCCCGGCGTCGACGGTCTGCAATGCACGCCCGAGAGCTTGCCGGCGGTCGAGGGCATCCGGCTTGAGATGTTCGATTGTGCGATGGCTGAAGGCGCCGCTGCTCATGCTGGGATGCTTGCGGGCGGGCAGTGCTTGCGTGTGAGTGCACAGGGCTTATCAGGGCATGCGGCGCGGCCCGAGGATGCCGACAATGCCATCGGCAAGCTGGTGGCCTACTTGCTCGACAACGCATTGGTGGCCGAAGGGCAACGCACCTGGTTCGAATTCGTGCGGAGCTTGACGGGAGTCTACGACGGTAGCGGTCTTGGCATTGCGTGCTCCGACGAAGACTTCGGTCCGCTCACTTGCGTCGGCGGCGTGGCGGCCACGCGGGATGGGCGCTTCACCCAGACCATCGATATCCGCTTCCCGACGAGCACCAACCTCGAGCAGCTGCAAGAGGCTCTCGGCGCCCTTGCCTCATCGCTTGGAGCCACCTGCGAGACCATCCACGAAATCGAGCCGCTGCTGGTTTCGCCCGAATCGTCGCAGGTCCAGGCCTTGCGCGCGGCCTACGAGCAGGTAAGTGGGTGCGAAGCGCGCCTGTTCACCATGGGCGGCGGAACCTATGCGCACCACTTTCCCACAGGCGTCAGCTTCGGTGCCGTCGACGAGGACCGCTTTCCTTCGCCTGCGGGTGTCGGGGGCATGCATGCGGCCGACGAGGGGATTGCCGAAGAGGCGCTGCGCGAGGCCCTGCTCATATACATAGTCGCTTTCGGCGAGCTGTTCGCCCTCGACTGGAGCTGATCTGGCTGCCTTGCGTTCGAGCGCTTGTCGTCCGGATGCCGTCCGCAAGTCGAGCGCGATCTAAGGTAGGGCGCGCTTCGCGGCATCACCAATTTTCGAAGCGCCCGATGCCGTCCAAAGCGGCGATGGAAGCCATGTCTTCCTCCGTTAGTTCGAAGTCGAAAATCTGGATGTTTTCGGCGATGTGGTCGGGGTTGCCAGAGCCCGGAATGGCAATGTAGCCCGACTGCACGTGCCAGCGCAGGATGGTTTGCGCCACCGTTTTGCCATGCGCTGCGGCGATGGCCCCCAGCGTTTCGTCGGCAAGCATTTGCGCCACGCCCGGCCGGCCTCCCAATGGGTACCACGATTCTACGAAGCCGCCTGTGCCTTCGACATAGGACTGCAGCTGGCTGTTCTGGTAGTAGGGGTGGTTTTCGTTCTGCACCAGGGCGACGGGCACTTCGGCGATGTTGGCAATGGCGTCGTAGTGCTCGGGTGTGTAGTAGTTGGAAATGCCGATCGATCGAACTTTTCCTGCGGCGACCGACTCCTCGAGTGCGCGCCACACCGCTTCATCGTTGCTGCCCGGCTGGTGGATCAGCATCAGGTCGATGTAGCCGATGTCCAGTTTCGCAAGCGATTCGTCGATGGATTCTGCCGCGCGTTCGTAGCTCGAAGGCATGATCTTCGACGTGACGAAGATGTCTTCGCGGTCGCGGCCCGCGTCCATGGCGGCGCGCACGGCCCGCCCCACGCCTTCTTCGTTGCGGTAGTACTGGGCCGTGTCAACAAGGCGGTAGCCGTTTTCCAGTGCGCATGCAACAGACGCTTCGGCCTCTTCGTCCGACAGCGTCCACGTGCCGATGCCGAATGCTGGCATCGCAAACCCGCTCGCAAGCATTTTGTCCGCGATTGCGAGCGGCCCGGTTCCGTCTGCGGGTTGCCCGTTGCCGGCGCTTGCATCTTTCGAGCCGCTGCTCTGCTCCGAAGCGGCGGCCTGCGCGGCGACGGAAGAAGAGGAGTCTGGCGTGGAAGGGGCTGGTACGCTGGAATGTGCGGCGCTCTGAGAGCTCGAGGTCGCCCGCCCCAGGGACGCTTCGGTGTCTGATCCCGAAGAGGCCGCAGGCGCCGCGCCTTGGGCGCAGCCGCCTAGCCCTAGTGCGACGGTTGCTGCAGCAGTGGCGCCTACAATCGCGAATTCCCTGCGCGTTAGATCTCTTTTCGTCATGGCTGGCCCTTTTTCCGCTCGTTCACTACCCAATTGGTTGGCTCGCTGCCCAAGGAAGCGTTCGTCGCCTTCGCTAACCCAGAGAAAGGGTGACGGTGGAGTCGCCGGTGCCGCCGAGCGCTTCAAGAATTGCGTTGCCATCTGAGTCTTCTATATGCCCGATGCGCGTGTAGCTCCAGCTGTTAGTGCCGTAGAAAAACGAGAGCTGATTGCCTTGGTAGAGCACGATATCGCCCGGTTGGGCGTCTATGTGTTCGTCGTTCGTGGGCAGACTCTGCGGCAACGTCCCGATTATTTCGAAGCCGCCGTACTCATGCAGGTCGAGCTCGATAGGGCCGTCTTTCAGCAGGCTCACGAGCGTTGCAGTTGCATCGTTGGCTTCGAGGGTCGCTCGCAGAGTCCCGTAGTCCGAGGCAATCTGTATCGCGTGTGCGGCGGCGCTGTCTGCGGCTTCGAACGCGCTTGCGGCGCTGCTGTCTGCGCTGCTGGAGGGGTTTTCGGTGCTAGGGGTTGTGTCGGGGGCTGCCTCGACGGGGGAACTGCTGGAGGCATTGTCTCTGCTGGTTGGCGCTGATGCGCTTGGGCCGGGCTGCGGGTCACTTGCAGACGTGCTGTCTGCCGGGGTTGTGGCGCACGCAAAAAGACCCAGGGCCAACATAGAGGCTAGGGCAATGTAGATGGCTATCCTATTGTGATTCAACATCGACCTCCGTTAGTCGTTTGTATCTGTCCGATTATGCTATCACGTGGCCGACGAATGAGTGGCCCGTAGGCAGCATAATTGCCACAAGTAACGCTCGCACCTCGCCGGTTTTCAGCGGTTTACATGCAAAAGCGGCTTTTCGGCAGCATCGATGGGGGCGATTCGGGTATGGCTGCAGGCGGCTTGGGCAAGCCTCCGGGTTCGGAGGAGGGAGCGCGGAAGACGGCGTTTGCCAAGCCGGCTGGACCGAGGCCTCCCCGCCGCGGCAACGGACATCGGCCCGTGTGTCGGCGAGGGCCGTTCGACGCGCGGGCACGCAACGCCATGCGTCAAACTGCCCGCTGGTGCACGTCCGCAGGAGCCCGGCGGAGGGACGCTTCCGGTGGAGGGCGGCCGCCGCATCCCCTGGGCTTGCCCGCGCCGTCGTCCGGCACGGGCGTCGACGAGACCGGCGGGCGACTATCGACGGCCCGGGCCGGACTTGGACCGTAGGAGCTGCCGAGGAGCCGGAAACGTTCAGAAAACGGTAGCCTGCAGGACGCTTCCACCTAGCAGGACGCTCTCGCCTATTTCGAGCGACTTTTGCATGGCAGCCGCCGACGCCATCCCCAGGCGTGAACCAAGTAACCATTTGGCATAAATCCATTTGGCATAACTGTTCGAGAGCGTTACACTGACACGTAGGGTAGCTATGCCTAACTGCTGGTGCCGATTGGATGCGGTTGTGCGGCATGGCCGAACTTGTTAGGCAATTTCGGCATCCATGCGGATGTCGTGTGCGGCAATAAAAGGGTGCAAAGAAGAACAGGAGTAAAACATGAGCAAGAACTATTTCGACCTTACCGATCAGGTTGCTGTGGTCACGGGCGCTTCCGGTGGCCTGGGCGTTCAGATGGCCAAGGCGCTTGCAAACCAGGGTGCCAACATCGTGGTTATGGCCCGTCGCCAGGAGCAGATCGATGCTGTCGCAGCTGAAATCGCCGAAGAGTTCGGCGTGCAGACTCTTGCCATCAGGTGCGACATCACCGATACGGAAAACGTCGAAGCCGCAGTCGATGAGGTCATGGAAAAGTGCGGCCGCATCGACATCCTGATCAACAACGCCGGCACTGGCGCGGTTGGCCCCGCCGAAGACATCACCGACGATCAGTTCGCCCACGAGATGGACATCGACCTGTTCGGCAGCTTCAAGGTTGCGCGCGCCGTTGCCAAGAAGGCCATGATTCCCGCCGGCTACGGGCGCATCATCAACATCGCCTCCATGTACGGTTTGGTGGGCAACAAGGTGGCCGGGTCCGCTCCGTACCATGCAGCCAAGGGCGGTGTGGTCAACCTTACCCGCGCGCTGGCGGCCGAATGGGGCAAGTACGGCATTACCGTGAATTCCATTTGCCCGGGCTACTTCTACACCCCGCTCACGCAGGAAACGCTGGACTCCGATTTCTTCCAGCAGAATGCCAAGACCATGATTCCCGAAGAGCGTTACGGCAACGAAGGCGAACTGGACACCGCCGCCATCTTCCTGGCGTCCCCGGCGTCGAGCTACGTGACCGGCGTGCAGCTCCCCGTCGACGGCGGCTACACCTGCATGTAGGAAACTGCTGCGCTTCGGCCGATAAACGGCAGCGCACCTCGAAGCTCCCGGCTTGCGAAGCGCCGGGAGCTTCGTCGTCTTGTGCTCGTCTTGTGCGATGACTGAATCGTCCGGAAACCCCCTCGAACGGCCGCAGTCAAGAAGAGGGACTGCCCCGCATGATCATGTAGGGAGCGTCGGGGTCGGAGGCTTGTTCGCAAAAAAAATTGATGTGGTATCGCGA
>CAMORQ010000060.1 GCA_946623915.1 uncultured Coriobacteriaceae bacterium
CTGCCCCGCATGATCATGTAGGGAGCGTCGGGGTCGGAGGCTTGTTCGCAAAAATAAAAATATTTGATGTGGTATCGCGATATGGGCAACTTAAAGAGCGAAGAAGCATTGCCGACCGAAGGAGGGACCATATGCCCGACATCAAGCCAGTGATTTACCGAGAAGGAGGATTCGCGACCCAGCCGTTCGCGTTCGGGGGCGAAGAAGGCCCCGAGGCGTTCGACGCCGGCCAGCGCTATCGTTCGGGGCTGCAGAATTACGTGATCGACACAGGCGACGACGTGATCTTGGTCGATACCGGCCTGCCTGCCGGCACGCCCGAAGAGTCGCCCGACGAAACCACGGCCATTTATACCGGCCATGTCGTGACACCAACGCGTCGTTGCTGTCACATTTGGATAATCCATCCGCGAAGGGGGCTGCTAGCAGCCCTCTTCATTTTGCGAGCGGATTATCCAAACGTGACAGCAACGACGCGTTGGTGTCACAAACGACACGTTGGCGCCACGTTTCTTTAGCCGTGTAATTCCCTGCATTGCAATCTGAAATACTGCAGTTAGTAATCCCTAACTATATGTTATACTTGGCTAACTAATTACCACAAACAAGTTAGGAGGCGTTATGCCAGCAGCAACCAAAAGCATGCGGGGGCGTGCGAGTGTGTGGAGACGTGCATTAAGCATGCTCCTTGCAATCGTGATGGTATCGACTATCGTTGCTCCCCAAGCATCGGCGTTTGCGGATGAAGGCGGGGGCGCACCCGCCGAAGGGGCTCGTGTGCTTTCGATTGGAAGCACGCTCGACCAAAGCGTGACCTATTACGATGGCGTCTACGAGGGTACGGGTGGCGGCCGCAACGGCGACATCACCGTGCGTGTGACCATCGCAGACGGGAGAATTGCGTCAGTCGAAGAAGTTTCGCAGTCCGAAACCGCATCTTACTGGGAGCAAGCGAAGGCGGTTTTCGCAACCATTGTCGATCAGCAGACGTACGACGTGGACGGCGTGAGCGGTGCGACGCAGAGCTGCAACGGCATCAAGCAGGCGACGCTTTTGGCCTTGCGCAAAGCCCAGACGCCGCCGGCGGGCCCCTTCAGCTCCGGTGCGGGCACGCAGGAAGACCCCTTCGTCATCTCCACGGCTGACGGTTTGGCGAAATTCGCCACCAGCGTGGACGGGGGCGAAAGCTATGTGGGCAAGTTCATCAAGCTCGGCGCCGATCTGGACCTGTCCGACGTTGCGAGCTGGAACCCCATCGGCACCGAAGCGAACGCCACAGCCTCCACTGCCACGGTGTTCGCCGGCAGCTTCGATGGCGCGGGCTATGCCATCTCGAACATGAAGATCGCCTTGGCCGACCAGACTGAAGCCCAAAACGTTGGCCTGTTTTCCACCTTGCAGAATACGGCCACGGTGAAGGGCGTGAACCTTGCCGGCGTGGACATCGACGTAACCACCAGCGCCGTTGCCCGTGCGGGCGCCATCGCTGGCGACATGGTGAGCGGTTCGGCTGCAGCGCATGCCACCATCGACGCATGCTCGGCTGCCGGCGCCATCGACGTGGACTCCTCGGGTACCGCCCTGGTGTTCGCGGGCGGCATCGCAGGCCGCATGAACGGGTGGGCGCAGGTTGCCAATTGCTGGACCGACGTTGCGGCAACCGCCTTCAGCCGCGGTGGCAGCAACTCCGCTTACGCCGGTGGCATCACGGGCATGGCCGGAAACAACACCGGCATCGTGAACTGCGCCACCTTCGGCGCGAGCCGCGGCGTGTCCCCCAAGAGCACGAATTTCGGCGGCATGGCAGGCGGCCTGGGCGGCATGGTGAACGCCAAGGTCTACAACACCTACGCGCTCGGCGCGCAGACCGCGGGCAACGGCGGCAACGAGTACTCCGCCGTCGGCGCGTTGGCTGGCCAGATGATCTTCACGGGCACGGCTTATCCCGAAACCGGCGCCTACCGCGCCTTTGGCTACTATCCCAACGACGCGGCCCTCGCCGAGGAAACCTGGTCGGGCGACACCTTTGAATCATCCAGCGTTTCGCCCCGTGCAATCGGCGCGGTGAACAACGACGATGCGCTGTTCGAAACCACCGCCATGGCCCGTGCGGACATGGCCAATCAGGCCTTCGCCGACACGCTCAACGCCAACATCCGCGATGCGCTTTCCCTGGCCAGCGCTTATACGGTGGGCACGGGCTCGATGAACACCTGGGTTCTCGAAAACGGCCGCGTACTGCCGGTTGGCGCCGCGTGGGTCGAAACCGAACCCGATGCTTCTCTTTTCGACTCCGGCACAGGAACCGAAGAAGACCCCTACAAGATCCGCACCGAAGAGCAGTTACGTGCGTTCGCTGGATCGCTTACCGAAGGCATCGACTACACGGGCAAGTTCATCGAAGTTGTCGCCGACATCGATGTGTCGAGCGCCCCTTGGGTTCCCGTGGGTGACAGCGAATACGCCTTCAACGGCACCTTTGACGGTGCCGGGCACACCATATCCGGCATGCACATGGGCACCGCCGAAGAGGCGGCGGCCATCGAAAACGGCAAGGTCTACGTGGGCATGTTCAGCGTGCTCGATGGCAATGCCGTGGTGAAGAACGTCAAGCTCGATGGCATTTACTTCAACGTCAGCCATGCGGCGTCGTTTTATCTGGGCGGCATCGCCGCTTACATGGGAGGGCAGATCGGTTCCACCTATGCCGGCGCACGCGTGGACGGCTGCAGCGTCGAAGGCACCCTGAAGGGTACGGCCGGCACGGGCAACACCTTCGTGGGCGGCGTCGCCGGCCTGCAGTACAAGGGCGCCATCATCAACACCCGTACCGACGTCGATGCGAGCTGCATCGTGCAACGCGGCAACTCGGTGGCCGAAACCGGAGGCATCGTCGGCTTGGTCAACCGTGGTCTGGTGGCTAACAACTATGCGCTCGGCGACGTGTATGGATCCGCAAGTCGCAACAACGGCGACGAGGGCATGGCTTCCATCAGCGGCATCGCCGGCGTCAATGGCGGCAACGTGGTGAACTGCTATGCGGCCGGCTCGCACACTACCGGCGAGTATTCCGTCTATGCCGGCACCATCAGCGGCTGGGTCACTGGCATCGGTAAGGCCTACGACAGCTTCTACAATGGCGAATCCACCATGACCGTGGGCACGCAGGCGGTCAATCCCGTCCAGCCCGTGGGCACCAAGGTGCCCAGCGGCGTTTCCGAAGAGGGCGATGTCTACACGGGCGGCGTCGTGGATGCGCTGAACCCCTACACTGCGGCAACCTACGCTTCTGTCGCAGACACGCTCAACGCCAACTTCAGCGAATTCGCCATCGATATCAGTCTCTTCGGGCTGTCGGGCGACGTGTTCAAGAAGTGGACCTACGACGCCGCATCAGGTGAGGTTACCTTTGGCACCGAGACATCTGCCATCACCTACGTGCAGCCCGAAGTCGAGATTGTGCCCGTCGTGGAAAAGGAACTGCGCGATGGCACTTGGTACGGACGCGATGCGGACAAAGCGAGCGTGGTCAAGATCGTCGTCGAGGGCAAGGAAGTCGTCTCCACCGAAGTGCTCTCCGGACCTGAAAGCGGCGAAGCTTACGACGCAGCGCTTGCGAAAGCGAAAGAGAAGTCGATCTACGGCGACACCACCGACTATGAAGCGCCCGATCCTGCCAAATTCGCTGGCGGCACGGGCACAGCCGAAGATCCATACCAGGTGGCTACCGAAGAACAGCTCCGTTACATCGCCGATCGCCTCAACGCGGACAACTCCTGGGAGGACGCGCACTTCCTGCAGACGGCTGACATTGCGCTGTCGAGCGACGAATGGCTGCCTATCGGCTGGGGCATCCGCGCAGAGATCAACAACGCTTCGGCGCAGTATTGCATGTACCCGTTCTTGGGCAACTACGACGGTGGTGATTTCGCCATCACAGGCCTGACCATCGGCGCAAATGGGCAGCCCAGCGAGGACCCGCGCATGAGTTATGCTGCTGGTTTCGTGGGTGCAGCCGCAGGCGAAGCGGCCGCTAACGCTACGCCTGCCGAAGACCAGCGCACCACCAAGCTTGCCAACATCCATTTGAAAGATGTGGACATCAATGTGGCTTCGCGCTACACCAATTATGTGGGCGCTCTGGCGGGCAATCTGCAGAACGGCTTCTACGTGGACAACTGCAGCGCCGAGGGTGCCGTATCGTCCGCATCCGTCGAAGCCATCGCACGTGCAGGCGGGCTTGTGGGCAACGCGCTGCGCGGCCAGACGACCAACTCCTGGACCGACGTTGCGGTGAACGTTTCCACCGATACGCTTTCAGCCTATGCGGGCGGTCTGTACGCCATGGACAACCGCGTGACCACGCTGAACTGCTACGTGTTGGGCGACGTTGCGGGTAATGCGGCCAATAACAACCGCATCAACATCGGCGGCTTCGCCGGTCAAGCGGGCGGATACTACTACAACTGCTACAACGCTGGCGGAGTCAACGCGGGCAATACCACCACTTTTGCCGGTCTGTTCGCCGGCAACTTCACCGGCATCGCCGCGGCAATCGATTGCTATTACAACTCCGATGCAGCCCTCTCCGTTGCTGGGACGTCTGTCGATCCGGTTGCCAACGGCCGCACCGTTTCCGAAGATGCCACACGCGCAGGCATTGATGCCATAACGGCGCAGGAGCTGGCGAGCGCTCAGTTTGCCGAAACGCTCAACGCGAGTATTCCGGCAGTGGCCGATGCTATTCCGGCATTCAAGGCGTTCATCGAGTCCGCGGGGCTCTCCAGCATGCTCTACTATGCAGGAGACGGTTCCGACTTGCTACCGTGGGTTTCCGAAGGCGGACACGCCGTATTCGGCGAACCCGCGCTCGAGGATTTGGCGCTCGAGCACGTCGGGTCTCCGCTGTGGGTGGCAGGCAAGTCCGCCGACATCGTAGTCGAGGCAACCAACCTGAAACAGGGCGAGACCGTGGTTAAGTGGTACTGGGAGTACACAAACACGCCCGACAATCCCGATAGCTGGAAAAAGACCGGTGCCAAGTCGTTCTCGGGCAGCGCAGATTCCACGCTCGTCGTCCCCGAATGCACGCAGGCCCGCAAGGCTCCCATGTGCTGGCGTGTGAGCGCCACGACGAGCCTGGGGCGCACTGCGACGAGTGCAGGTCAGAGCCTCCACGAGTTGAAGGCGCTCGAGATCGTGCCTGATCCCGAGGGTGATTTCACATGGGAGCTGGACAAGGAAGTAAGAATCTCTGCCAAGGTTGCGGGTCTCGCGCCTGGCGAGGAAGTGGCCAGCTACACCTGGTATTACTCCAGGAACGGCTCGACGTGGAAGAAGACCGGTGCGAAGGCTTCGCAGCCCGCAGCCGACACGCTCGTGCTTTCCGGGTTCAAGTGCACTGAAGCGCGCAAGGCCCCGATGGCGTGGTGCGTCAAAGTGACCACCTCCACCGGCCGTACCTACACGAGCGAAGGTATGTCCTTGGTGGGTTAGCGAAATCGAGCACTGGCGCCGGTGTCGGCGCCGCACACAGGCCATTCAGCGACGAATCGGACCCCGGTATGCTCCGGGGTCCGCGCATGTTCAGGGATGGAAGAGCGACCCCCATGGCATGTGCCTGCCAAGGGCAATTGTTCGGATATGACAGTTTCAGTGCATGGTCAAAACATTTCCGCATGAAAACTGGTACTCTAGTATTACGTAAATCAATCGCGATTAGGAAAGGCTGTCACATGCTCGTACTTGTTGTGAACGCTGGTAGCTCCAGCCTCAAGAGCCAGCTCATTGAAACGGAGACTGGCGAATCCACCATGAAGTGCCTGGCCGAAAAGGTTGGCCTGGCCGATGGCTTCATGAACGTCAGCTTCGCTCCGGACTTCGAGAAGACCACCTACGAAATGCCCAACGTCGATGTGTCCGAATGCCTGGCCAAACTGCTCGAAGTGCTGGCCAACGACCCGGCTTCTCCCGTGAGCAGCCTCGACGAAATCGGCGCCATCGGCAACCGTGTGGTGCATGGCGGCGAATACTTCAACAGTTCCGTGCTCATCGACGATGACGTACTGGAAAAGATCGCGTCCTGCAACGACCTCGCTCCGCTGCACAATCCTGCGGGACTGGCGTGCATCAACAAGACCCGCGAGCTGTATCCCGACATGCCCCAGGTCGCCGTGTTCGACACCGCGTTCCATGCGTCCATGCCCGCGAAGGCCTACATGTACCCCATTCCCATGGAGTACTACAAGAAGTATTCCGTGCGCCGCTACGGCTTCCACGGCACCAGCCACGGCTACGCCGCCCGCACGGCAGCGGAGCTGGTTGGCAAGCCGGTTGAAGAACTGGGCATCATCACCTGCCATCTGGGCAACGGCGGTTCCATCACGGCGGTCGACGGCGGCAAGTCGGTTGACACCACCATGGGCCTGACACCCCTCGAGGGTCTGATGATGGGCACGCGCTGCGGCGACATCGACCCGGCCATCATCCCGTTCCTTATGCGCGTTGACAACAAGACCGCCGAAGAGGTGGACGCCATCCTGAACAAGAAGAGCGGCTTCCTGGGCGTTTCCGGCGTCAGCTCCGACATGCGCGACGTGGAAGAGGCTGCAGCCGACGGCAACGAAGATGCGCAGCTGGCGCTCGACATGTACATCTACCGCGTGCAGAAAGCCATCGGCAGCTACTTCGCCATTCTGCCGCACACCGATGTGGTCGTCATGACGGCCGGCGTGGGCGAAAACAGCATCTCCGCGCGCGAGAAGATTTTCGCGGGCCTCGGCCATCTGGGCATGAAGCTGGACGCGGAAGCGAACCAGGTACGCGGCAAGAACACGATCATCTCCGCCGCAGACAGCCCGGTGAAAATCTGCCTCGTGGCGGCAGACGAAGAAGCCTGCATCGCCAACGACGCCGCAGACATCGTAGGCGCTCTGTAGCGAACGGCCGCAATCGGCTTGATTCGTTAATAGTCGGGCCTACTGCTTCGGGCCGGCGGGGTAACCTGCCGGCCTTTTTGCTTGGTGGGCGCAGTGCGCGTTTGGGGAAGGTGGGCCCCGATGCGAGTCAAAGTGGATCGAAAGAGCCGCCCTTTTGAAGCGGACGATGTGTAGATGGCTCGGGCGGCCAGCCGCACAGCTAGCGAGAAGACGTTTGTTACGAGTCGGGGGCGCCTTCGTGCACCAAATGGCGCTTCGTGTACGAGACGCACCGCATCGCAGCCGCTTTAGAAAACTCGCCACCTGGGCTTTTGCGGACGACGCAGCTCGAAGGCGGCGTTTTCAGCTCTCATGGATACGTATTGTCGGTGCACGAGGCGCCATTTGGTGCACGAAGGCGCCCCCGACTCGTAACAAACGGTTCAAATGAGGGAAAACTCGGCGCCAGCGCACCGTGCATCGGTGGGGATGGGCTCGACGGCGGCTCAGCGTCGGCAGGATGAAAGCATGCGGGGCCATGTCCTGCAGCGCGCGCCCTGTGCACTGCGTGCACGGCTAGAAGTCGTCGAAGTTGATTACCGTGCCGGTGTCGTACCAGGTGTCTGCTATGCGGACGAACGCCTTCTGGTTGCCATGCAGCTCCGCTACGCGCACACCGTACCTGTCGGAGTTCACGATGGGAAGCATGACGCCAGGCTCCTTGTAGACGAACAGGCGCCCATTGCCTGCCTCGTCGACGAACAGGATATCTATTTGGTCTGCCACGTCGTAGCTGCAGGCGACGATAGCGCGGTTGATCAGCAGCGAAAACGACCCTTGCAGCTTCTCGGCGTTTTCGAGATCGTGGGAAACCGTCGACACGTCGAACGGCTCGCCTACGTGTCTGCTCGAATCCTGGCCGTCGATCTTTTCGTAGGCGGATACGGCGTAGTTCGCCACGGCGTCGCGGTCGCCGTAGAACGTCGTGCGGTACACCTTGTGGATGATGCTTGGGAACGTGGCGCGCCAGACGACATCGTCGTTTTCGTCAAGTTCCATCATCAGGGCTTCGATGTAGACGGAGTCCATTATTTCGATGTCGTCGCCTGCATCGTACGCCTCCTCTTTCACGGCCGAGCCGTAGCTGATCAGTTTGTGCCCATTGTCGAGGAACTCCAGGCTACCGCTCATTTTCGACAGGATTTTCTCGTCGGCATCGTAGGTCCACACCGTGCTTACTTCCTTGGCCTGCTCGTCCACACGAAGGATTTCGTTGGACGAATAGCATCCTTTGAAGTCTGCGAGCAACAGACTTTCCGCACGGAAGTTGACATCGTTGTTGTGGTAGGAAATGGTCCCGTCGGGACGGAAGGAAACGGCGTGTTGCCCGTAAGGGTAGCGGGTTCCATCGGTCCGATTCAGCAGGTAAGGCTGCAGCTCATCGGGCATGTTCGCCGGATCGGCGAAAATCCATTTGATCTGACCGCTTGTCATGTTGATGCGGACGATCATGCCGGTGGAGCGGACGGACACCAAGGCATCGTCGCTAGCCTCGTCGTAGTCGATTCCGTTGATGATGAAATTGAGTTTGCCGTCTTCGCCCAGTAGAGATTCAACCCACTCCGGAGCAAGGCCGTGGAAGATCTCGTAGAAGTCCAATTTCTGCTTCACTTCCATCGTTTTCGCATCGACGGTGTACAGGATGGCTTGCATGAACGGCGAGTCCTCGTCGTGTCCCGGCAGCAGGAATTCGCTGTCGTTTCGTATGCGCAAGATCTCGTGATGGTAGCCGTATTCCCCCACGTAGAGCTTTCGCACCTTGCCCAGGTAGTCCATCTCGATGAAGCCCGAGTAGTTGATGCGGATGCCGCAGGCGCCCTGGTACGGGTCGCTTATCAGGAAGC
>CAMORQ010000061.1 GCA_946623915.1 uncultured Coriobacteriaceae bacterium
AACGTATCTCCTCGAGCGCGGTCTTGGAGGTATCACGCACCTGCACGATAACTTCGCGCGCCGCTTCGGGGTTGCGGTCTATCATCTTTTCCGCTGCAGCCGCCTGGATGCTGACCGCCGTCAGCGAGTGCGCGGTAATGTCGTGGATTTCCCGTGCGATGGCCACGCGCTCTTCCTGCACGCGCCGGGCGGCTTCTTCCTCGCGCGCCTCCTCGGCGGCGATCGCGCGCTCTTCGGACGCCTTCACATAGCGCTCGTACGTGGAAAGCGCGATGCCCGCAATGACAGCGACCAACACATACGTCACGTTCTGGATCCGGCCCAGCAGCACCAAGCTTTCGTTCAGGCCGAAACGCATTTCAACGGTTAAGAGCACAACGATGCACGCGATGGCGGCGATGACGCTTTCCGCGCGCGGCCGGTCGTGGGCGACGGTGAACAGCGCCACCATAGGACCGAAGAACGCCAGCGTGTAGAACGACACGTAGGACGATTGCACGAGGGCGACCACGTACGCCACGAACGTGAACACGAGAACAGGCCAGGGGAACTTCCGGCGAAGTGCAAGAGGCAAGGTGGTAAGGGCCAAAAGCAAGTAGGTCGAAAGGCTGGGTGTGACGTTGACCACGCCGATGAGCGTGCGGAAGTCTTCGTCCTGCAACACGAACGCCATGTTCGACAAGGAAAGCTGTACCCACCCCAACACGAACACGACAATCGCCAACGCGATGTCGATAAGCCATTCTCGACGAGTAAGGGCCCGGTTGTTGAACAAAATGCCGTACATGGCTACCTATGGTAATACGGCAGCAGGGGGAAGCTGCATACGCTTATAGGCGTATCTTTGCGCACGACCGACGACCGCCTCGACCTGGTCGAGGGGCGTTGCGTCGTTGGCCAAATCGGCAACGGACGACCCTTCGTCGAAAAAGCCCGCCAAGATGCGGTCGAGTTCAGCATAGCCTATTCCCAGACTTTTCTCGTCCGTCTGCCCAGGCGCCAGTTCGGCACTGGGCGGCTTGTCTATCACGCGCTGCGGGACGGGTGAGGCCTCTCCCGCTGCGGCGAAAACACCATTGAGATATCGCGCGTATTCGAACACGTGCGTCTTGTACATGCCGCCGATGGGCGCAAACGCGCCGGCGGTATCGCCGTAAAGCGTCGAGTACCCCATGTAGGCTTCGCTTTTGTTGCCCGTGTTCACCAGCATCCATCCATACGCGTTGGAAAGCGCCATGAGCACGATCATGCGGCATCGAGCCTGCGTGTTTTCGCTGGCGACCCCTGCGAAATCTGCGCCCATCACCGGATCGAGCGCATCGGAAAACGCCCGATAGGCTTCGGTTATGGAAACGCTTTCGGTCGATATGCCCAGATTGCGTGCGAGCTCAAGGGCGTCCTCGGTCGAATCTGCGCTCGAGTACGGGCCGGGCATCAAGACGCCGTGCACCGCATCGCACCCGAACGCGCACACGCACACCGCCGCCACCACCGACGAGTCGAGCCCACCGGAAAGACCGATTACGCAATCGGTGAACCGCGCCTTATCGGCGAAGTCGCGCAGTTGCGCCACAATGCTTTCGTGCGCTGCATTGAAATCCACTTCTACTCCTTTGCAGCCTCGCCGCGCTGAAGCGCATGGATGCGCTGCGCCAGCCATTCCGCCCATTCGTCCACACCGGTGCCGGCCGTAGCGGACATGCGGAAGATGGGCGCGCGCGGGTTCAGCTTGCGCACGGCGTCGGTGAACGCGTCTTCGTTGAAATTGAACACGGCCATCGTGTCCACTTTGTTCAGCACCACCGCTTCGGCCACTTGGAACACGCCCGGGTACTTCAACGGCTTGTCGTCACCTTCGGGAACGGAAAGGATCATCACCTTTGCGTTTTCGCCGAGGTCGAAATCGGTTGGACATACGAGGTTGCCTACGTTTTCCAGCAGAATCAAATCGAGCGAGTCCAAATCGAGCACCTCGACTGCCCGCCTGATCATGTTGCTTTCCAGATGGCAGGCGCCGCCGGTGTTGATCTGCACCGCAGCGATGCCCTGCGCCTTGATCTTTTCGGAGTCGACGCTCGAGGCAATGTCCCCTTCGATGACAGCGATGTTGAATTCGTCGCGCAACGCTTCGATGGTGGCCAAGATGGTCGATGTCTTCCCCGAACCTGGAGACGCCAAAATGTTCAAGACGAACACGCCCTTGTCCGCGAACATCGCACGGTTTTGCGCCGCAAGTTCGTCGTTTTTCGCGAGAATCGGTTGCTCTAAATCGATGTGCATGATTCGTTCCATTCCTTCTGCTTCGTTACAGAGTTATCGTCATATGCATTACAAGCTAGTCGGTTTCCACCCGTTTGCCAAGACCTCGGAGTGCGCAGCCAGCACCTAGGGCCATAGCGACGAAGGCTGCAAGTCCTTGAAAGCATAGCATCGACCATGTTCACCGCGCTCCAAAACACAAGCACGTTAGTCGGGCAGGTCGACTTCGATCGAATCGATTTTCATTTCCTTGCCGGCGATCAGCTCGGTAAAGGGGCTTTCGCACGTCGGACACGTCATATGGAATCGATCGTGTTCGTATTCGGCACCGCATTCGAGACAGCGGCTCGCAGGCTTCCCCATGTTCACGTGCAGCGCGGCGCCTTCGCAGATGGTGCCCTCGGAAAGGGCCTCGAACGCAAAAACGAGCGCGTCTTCGATGGCTTCCGTCATTTCGCCTACAGACAGCGATATATCTGTAACGCGCACCGCGCCCGCCTCTTCGGCCGCTTGCGTTACCACACCCATCACACCTGTCATCAATCCCAGTTCGTGCATGAGGTAAGTATAGTGCAGGAGCGGCGCGTCTGCTAACAGGACGCACTTGCCGCGGCCGTATCCTTCGATGAGTAAAAAGCACGCACCCCTGTCGGTCTGCATATCGGAAGATGGTTCATGCGCGCAGTATCGCGCACGTGTGCACCCATTCGCGCTTAAGGAAGACGGGCGATGCGCTACTTTTCACGAGCGCGGTGAATGAAAAACAGCACGACGAACGTGAGCAGCGACACCAAAGCTCCGCCTGCGAAAATGAGCGAGGAAGGGGTGAAGCCGTCGCCTACCACGCCGAACCCCATCATGGAGCCCGACGATGCGCTGATGGCGCTGCCTATCCACGGCCCCACGAGCATGGGAACGAGCACCACCATGAAGATGCGCACGCCTTGAAACAGGCCTACTCTGTCGAGCGGCGTGTTGTTGCGGATGGCAGCGCCAAAACATGCCACCGACCCCAGGTAACCGGACAGCATGAACATGCTACCGACGAACACCGCGGCGGGATGCACGAACAATGCGAGCACCACGCAACCTGCTATGAAGAACACGAGCGGAACAACGACCGTGGGCAGCAACCCACGTCGGTCCACGATGCGCCCGTAGAAAATGGTGAACACTGCCGCGATGATGATGCACGGAGCCATAACCAGCACGTAGTTTTCGCCCAGAATGTAAGGAAGACGCAGGTAGAGCACATAGTAGGGCATGAACACCTGCATGGCGATGGCGAAGATGCAGTATGCTGCGAGAACAAGGTAGAGCATGCGGTTCGCGCGTGCCGACGACGACCTGAACCCGTATGCAAGCTCGGCGAAGTAACCTTCGCCTGAACGAGGCTGGGGATGCGATTCGTCCATGAGCGCTGCGGCGGCCAATCCCGTTGCAAGCACGATGCCGCCGATAATCGTGAAGAAGACGGGGTAATCGTAAGTCACGCTGCCGTCGTTTCCCACGATCATGAAAAACATGGCGCCGCCGAACACGACGAGCATGCTAAGCAGCGGCATGGCCGAATTCACGCCTTCCACGCGTCCGCGGTTGGTGTCGTCGGTGATGTCGGTGACCCAGGCATTGAAGCACGCATCGTTCGCCAGGCTGCCGAAGAACGTCATCAGGCAGTCGAACGCGATAGTCAAGGTGATTCCGAGCGTTGCCGCAGCTGCCGCATCGCGCGCAAGCGCATCCGAAACGTTTTGAAGCACGGCAAACGCGCAGATGGAAAGGCCCCACGCAAGCGTACCCGCCACCACGAACACCTTGCGTTTGCCCACACGGTCCGAAGCGACACCCACAAGCAACGTGGTCGCGGTCGCCGTAAGGGCAGAGGCACTGACCATCAAAGCGACATCGGAAAGCGATGCCCCGAACACGTCCTGGATGAACAGGTTGAAGAAATTGTTCTCCACCGCCCAGGCTATCTGGCCCACAAGTGCCAGCAGGACGATCAAGAACCAGGTCTTGCGCGGTAACCTTGTCCGGCTCACTGATGTATGGTTTTGTGCACTCATAGCCGCATCTCCCTTGCTTTGTTTTCTCGGCCGCGCGTCAACGGGGATGGAGTGGGGTCGGTGGGGACGCGTCCCTCTAACGCCCTGTCACGTCCAGCTTGTTGATTCTTCTGTCGTAGGTGAGCAAGCCGTTGGACTCCTCTTCGACGTCGGAAAGCTGCGTGAGCACGAAGCCGGCCAAGCCTTTGCGTTCCAAAGCCGCCACTTCATCCAGAAGGGCGAGCGTATGCGTGCGCCATTCGTCGACGCTGTCGTACACTTCGTATCCGTACACATCGTCGAGAGAGCTATGGCCTTCCACACGATGGGCGAACCCACCGAACTCGCTAATGAAAAACGCCCGGTTTCGCAGCCCACGCTTCCACACTTTGAAATCGCGGAAGTAATTATGCACGCCGCGGATTTCGCCCGCGCCTTGGTCGTACCAACCGCTCGTGGCGCAGATGGGGCGCGTAGGGTCGGCCTGCTGCGCAACCCTGTAAGCACGTCGTGAATCGAACTGCCCCCATCCTTCGTTGAACAGCGTCCAAATGACGATGCTGGGATGGTTGCCCAGAAGCTGCATTTCTTCGACGCAAGAGCGCAGCCATTCGTCTTGGTACGCTTTGCTTCCCGCGCCGAGCGCTTCCTGGTGGCGCGACGAGGTGTCGCCATAGTGGTCCCACGACGGCTTGAACAACGTAGGCTGGTAGCTGAATTCCCAGGTGCTCAACTCGGGCGCACCGCCGCTGACCATGTCCTGCCAGACCAGCATGCCCATCTTGTCGCAGTGGTAGTACCACCGTTCGGATTCCACCTTGATGTGCTTGCGCATGCAATTGAAGCCGGCGTCACGTACGGTACGCACATCGAACAGAAGGGCTTCGTCGCTTGGAGCGGTCATCAACCCATCGGGCCAATACCCCTGATCGAGGACGCCGCGCACGAAGAACGGCTCACCGTTCACGTACAGGCGCGCAGAACCCGAACGATCCCGGCGCACTTCGACCGTGCGGAATCCGCAATAGCTTTCCACCACATCGTCGCCGAAGCGCAGACGCAACGTGTACAGATGGGGGTCGTCCGGGGACCATCGATGAACGTTTGGAACATGCAGGGCGATTGCGCAAACCGCCTCGGCGGTGCACGATGCCTGCGCCACGACGTTTAACCCATCGACCACTTCGAGATGCACTTCGTCGCCACGTGAGGCATCCGCGGCGGCACGGGCGCCGGGGTCGGGGTCGCCGCCGCCAGAACAGGCGCCCTCGTTTGGTGTACTTTCGGCCGAATGCGCATCGTCTCCCAAAGCCACATGCAGCCCCACGACCAGCACACCCGTTTCCGCATCGGGTTCGATCTTCGCGGATACGATATGGCGCGCAGGAACGGTTTCCATCCAAACCGTTTGCCAGATACCGCTTTGGGCCGTGTACCAGATGTCGCCCCGGTCAAAGCGCTGCTTGCCGCGCAGATGCCCGCCGAACTCGCTGGGATCCGCCACGCACAGAACCAGTTCGTTTTCGCCAGGCACCACCCAATCGGTCACGTCGAAAGCGAACGGAGCGTACCCGCCCGCATGCGTGCCGACCAGCGAATCGTTTACCCAAACGGCGCAGGCGTAATCGACCGCCTGAAAATGCAGGATCTCGCGCATGCCGGCCCTGGACCCATCAACGGTGAAGCCGCGCCGATACCACAAAAGCTCGTCGGGCTGCAGCTGACGGCCGACCCCTGAAAGCGCAGCCTCGGGAGAAAACGGCACGACGATGTCCTGCGCAAACTCTTCGGGCGCCGGGCGCTTGGCCAAGCGCACCACTTCTTCCAAATCCGCAGTCGGCTCGTGTCCGCTTTGCGCGAACGCGCACTGCCAGGTACCGTTAAGCACGCGATACGACGGACGCGCGAACTGCGGACAGGGATGCTCTTCGAGCACATGGGAAGCATCCAGCTGTTCGCCCCAGGGCGTAAACAGCGGATGAAGCTTGGCAACGACATGCTCTTTCGGTTTTGCAGCAAGGACTTTCTTCAAATGCAGCATGGCTACCCTTTCTCCGCTTTTTGGCACGATGTACTAGAAAATCAGCCTGGATGACACGCGGCCATCCGCAGAGTCGATTCCCGCAAAACCCGCGTCGGGAAAGGCGCCAGCTTGCACGCACGAGCCGTCTTACTTCGCTTCGCTTTCAGCCTTCTTTTCAGCCTGACGCTGGGACCATTCGGCTTCCCATTCGGCGTCTTCGGCAGCCTGGCGTTCGGCTTCTTCCTTCTGCTTCTTGATCTTGCCGCCAAGAACGAGGCGCGCCGCCAACATGGACACTTCGTAGAGCCCGATCATGGCGCCGAAGAGAAGGAGCATGGTGATAGGCGAAGCATCGGGCGTGATGAGCGCGGAAATAACCATGAGCACGATGTAGACTGTCCGCCACGCGCCGCGCAGTTTTGCGTAAGGCACCACTTCGAACACGGTGAGGTAGAAGACCACCAGCGGCAATTCGAAGGCGAAACCGAAGCCGATTTCGAACTTGATGATGATATCGATCCACTGCTTTGCTTCCGGCAGGATGGTCGCAAACCCGAGGCCTTGGTCGGTTAGCCATTCGAACGCCGGATGAAGGATGATCAGGTAGCAAAACACCGTCCCGAATATGAACAAGGCGCAGGCGATGGCGAACGTGGGAATGAACCACTTGCGCTCGTTGGGCTTGAGGGCCGGCAGGAAAAACGCGAGGGTCTGCCAGATGATAACCGGCATGCACGCTACGAGCGACGCCCACATGGCGATGACGAAACGCGTGCCGAACGCGTCAAAGGCACCCATGTAGACCCATGCGGGGCTGCCATCCTCGTTAGTGGGAACGAGGTCGTTGATGGGCAGAATGAGGAAATTGGCGATGGTGGGCGTTGCCATGTAGAACACGAGCACCGCGATAAGCAGGCACACCACAATGCGCACGAAACGCATGCGCAGCTCGCCAAGATGGTCGAAAAGGGGCATACGTGCAGGACCGACTGGCATGCGCTTACGCCTCCTTTCCTTCATCGGCAGACGCCGCGCCGGCATCGGCTACGGGCTTGTCATCTACCGCTTCTTCCGCCTTTTTGTCCTTGGGGCCGACCGCCGTTGCGCCACGTTCCTTCTTTTCGGAAGATTCGGCAGAGTCGCCATCGGCCGCAGCTTTTTTCGCAGGCTTCTTGACCTGCGGCTTCGTTCCATACAGTTCGTCGGCCGAAAGCTTTTTCTTCGCCGGCGCGCTTTCGTCGACTGCCGCATCGGATGCGGGAGCCTGCGCAGCGTCGGCGCCGTTTGAACGTGCGCCGTCTGCCGCCCCAGCGGCCGCCGCAGCCACCGCACCGGCAGCGCTACTTGCTTCCGTCGATTCCGCCGCCTCTTTGGCAGCCTGCTGAGCAGCCTTCTTGGCAGCCAGCTCGGCTTTGCGCTCCTCTGCCGCCTTCTTGGCAGCACGCTGTTTGTCGTAGCGCGCCTTGCGCTCGGTGAAGCTTTCGCCGCGGTCTTCCTTTTTCGCATTGCTTTCCAGCTTGGACAGGGCGTCAAGCGGGTTCTTGAAAGGATCTTCGGCGTTGGGATCGTACACTTCGGTCTTGATTACCTTGTTCATTTCGGCTTGGGCGTTGCGGAACTTGGCTATCGCCTGACCGACCGTCTTGGCCATGCCGGGAAGCTTGTCGGGCCCAAAGATTATGAACCCGAAGATCAGGATGATGATCAGTTCGTTTGCGCCTATGCCGAACAACGACGGTCCCTACCCTTGCTTACGACGAGGACGAAGCGCTGGATGCAGCCGAAGACGAAGCGCTTGCCGCAGCAGACTGCGACGAGGCATCTTCGGCAGACGACGTAGCACTCGAATCGGACGAAGCCTGCGACGCAGTCTGCTCGACGGCGCTGCTGGCCGCTTGAGCGCTGCTTTCGACGCTGGCTGTTTGAACTTGCTGGCTGCCGCAGAACGAAAGCGCCGTCATGGGCAGCATAAGACCGAGGATCAACAGCACCGCGACCACCGCGATGCCGATGCGTTTCAACAATTCCTGGCGCTGTTTCGCTTCTTGCGCCGCAGCTTCTCGCGCAGCAGCGGCTTCTACACGCGCCTGCTTCTGCTTGGCCGACATTTTCTGCTTTTTTGCCATACGTTCTCCTTCGCACCCACGTTTAGCTGCGCAGGCGCTTCCTTGTCTCTATCACACGGGAAATGTGGGCGGCAACGTCCACGTCCACGTGCCAGTCGTTTCGTTCGTAGAGTACTTTACCACCAACCATCGTCATGCAAACGTCAGAAGCGCTAGTGGTGTTCACCAGTGCTGACACGGGATCGGTCGTAGGCGTCTGATGCGAGCTGGACATGTCGACAGCAACGATGTCTGCGAGCTTGCCGATTTCAAGCGAGCCGATGACGTCGTCCATGCGCAGGGCGCGTGCACCGCCGATTGTCGCCATTTCCAGCATCGTATCGGCGCTGAGGAAGTAGTCG
>CAMORQ010000062.1 GCA_946623915.1 uncultured Coriobacteriaceae bacterium
TAGATCTGCTGGTACAGGGGTGTTTCAAGCCCAGCGTCTACGGTGAACAGCATTTCGCGTTTCCTGGCTTTTGCCATAGTCGCTCCCGTCCCGCTAGCAAGTCGCCCTGCCGTCTTTCGGGCTGCCTTCCTGCCGACTGCCGTCTGGCCGCCCCGTTGTCCTTCCGGCCCGCGGGCTCCCGTCGTCCGCCATTTCCGATCCGCCGGGCTGTCGTCCGCCATTTCCGATCCGCCGGGCTCCCGTCATCCGCCACTCCGGTCCGCTAGGCTGCCGTCCCATCCTCTGCAAGACAATTCATTATAGGCAATCTGTCCGTATCAGTTTGGGGCAATCTGCCCATTTTCTGCCCTGACAACCTTCCATATCCTTTTTGGCAAGGATTTCCCCTTAGACGAGAAGGAGAGGGAACATGACCGATCAGGACTTCAGCAAGGTTTCGCGTCGTGGTTTCGTGAAGGGTTCTGCGCTGGCGAGCGCCGGATTAGGTGCCGCCCTGTGCGGGCTTACTGCATGCGCGCAACCAAACGTGGGGACAAGCGGCAAGGGCAGCTCGGATGCCTCCGCATCTTCCGCATCGGCTTCGTCGGCTTCGGCGAGCGAGCCGAAAACGGAAGCGGCAACGAGTGGATACCTGTACGCGGCCGAGCAGGACGAAGGCGAATGGATCCATACCGCCTGTCAGCGCAACTGCTTCGACACGTGCATGATCATGGCGAAGGTCGTGGACGGACGGCTGGTTGCCGTTAAAGGCGATCCGGACAACCCCTACACCGCCGGCGGTTTGTGCGTGAAGACGCAAAGCTACGTGGACTGGACGTACGCCGAAGATCGCATCCTCTACCCGCTGCGCCGTACGGGCAAGAAAGGTCCTGGCTGCACGTTCGAACGCATCACCTGGGACGAAGCCATCGAAGAGATCACCACGAAGTGGAAAGACATCATCGACCAGTACGGTGGCGAGGCCATTACCTGGAGCCGTTACCAGGGTAACCAAGGCAGTCTGAACCGCCGCGTGCTCGAGCCGCTGTTCTTCAAGATGGGCGCCACGTATTGCGAAGGCAGCATGTGCAACAACGGCTATGTGTTCAGCCTTCCCTACACGACCGCCGGCGTTCCCGTCATGCGCGCAGAGGCCATTGCCGAAAAAGACCTTTATGTCAGCTGGGGCCACAACCCGGCGGCGACCACGTTGCATACCATGAAGTTCATCAAGGAAATGCACAAGGCCGGCGGCAAAATCGCTGTGGTGAACCCCATCGCCACGGTCGAGACCATGTGGGCCGACCTGCATGTGGCCTTGAAGCCTGGTACTGACGTGGCCTTTGCGCTTGGTGTGGGCAAGTACCTGCTCGACAACAACATGTACGACGCGGAATGGATCGACAAGTGGGGTCAGGGCTTGGAAGACTACCGCGCCGAATGCGACCAGTGGCCAGCAGACGCCGTGGCTGCCGAATGCGGCATCCCCACCGAGCAGGTGGAGCAGTTCGCCAAGATGCTGTGGGAAAACCGCGAGAACGCTTGCTTGAAGACGGGTCTGGCCATCGGGCGCAAACGCGTGGGCGGTATGACGCACATCTCGATCAAGTGCCTGACCGGTTTGGTCGGTCATCCCGAAATGTATTTCAACATGACCAGTTCGGGCGGCATCCAGCAGTTCTCGAACGCAGCGCCTTCCATGCAGTCGACCATGCTCGAAGGCGTGACGCTTCCCAGCGAAGCGAACCCTGTAGGCAGCATCCGCAACTACTCTTCGCCCGATCTGGGTAAGGTGCTCACGGGGCAGAACTTCGGCGAGGACCACAATTTCGCGGACAACCCCATCCGCTCGATCATGTTCTTCGGTAACAACGCGATGGTCTCGCACCCGAACCTTAACCTGGTCAAAGAAGGCCTTTTGCGCGAAGATCTGTTCACCGTGGTCCACGAAGTGTTCATGACCGACACCTGCGATTACGCCGACATCATCCTGCCCGCACCGACCAACTTCGAGTACGAAGAGTTCAACGGCGGCTACGGCCATAACTACGCCGTGCACAACCAGCCCTGCATCGAGCCGATGGGCGAGTGCGTGGCCAATTGGGATCTGTGCAACCGCCTCGGCCAGGCCATGGGCTACGACGACGAGGCGTTCAGCCGCGACGAGCAGTACTTCCGCGACCTGTTCATGGCGGAAAAGCCCTTCACCTACGAAGAGTTCGTCGAGAAGGGCTGGATCGACTGCGAGCCGAAGACGTTCGAAGAGGCGGTCTACAACTCCGAGGAAGGCTTCCCCACGGCAAGCGGCAAGTTCCAGTTCGCAAGCGACGAGCTCGAGCACGACCATGGCACGCGCGCGCCGCATTACACGCCCGATCCGGAAAGTCTGCAGGGCGACGCGGAGCTTCTGGGCAAGTACCCGCTCGCGCTGGTCGCACCTAGCTCCAAGGAATACCTCAACGGGATGTTCGGCAACATGCCCGACAACAACATCCTGTTTCACGAGAACTACCTCTACATCGACAAAGAGGAGGCCGACGACCGTGGTATCGCGGAGGGTGACGAGGTTGTTGTGCGCAATGACCGCGGCGAAGTCCGCCGCATCGCGCGCGTGCTCGAAGGCCGCCTGGCACCGAACACGGTTTACACCTACGCTCAGAGTTGGGACAAGTTCGCAAACCACGAGACGGCGAACTTCCTGACCAGCGACGAACGTGCCGACATCGGACGCGGTGTTACGTTCCTCAGCTGCCTGGTGGAAGTGGAGAAGGCTTAAGGCGCCTGGTTAGGATGACTTGCAGGGCTAGCGCCCTCGAAGGAGGTAATAGAAATGACTCAGATGGGATTTATGCTCGATCAGAAATACTGCATCGGCTGCCAGACGTGCCAACATGCCTGCCGCGTGCGCCACGGCGTCGAGCCGGGAACCTACCCGCGCGTGGCCACCAGCAGCCAGGTCGAAGTAGAGGGCCCGTTCATCAGCATGGCGTGCAACCACTGCTCCAAGCCTGCTTGTGTGGTCACCTGCCCGGTGGGTGCGCTCACCAAGCGCGACGACGGTTTGGTGGTGCACGACCCTGACGTGTGCATCGGCTGCCTGTCGTGTCGCGATGCGTGCCCGTACAACCATCCGCAGCTGAACAACGAGACGCAAAAGATGGTCAAGTGCGACATGTGCGCCGCCCGCTTGGACGCCGGCGAGAACCCGGCTTGCGTGGACGCATGTCCGGTGAAGGTGCTGACGTTCGGTCCGATCGAGGACCTGGAAGCCGAAGGCGGAGCAAACGAGGGCGTTGGCTTCGTCTACGAAGACACCGAGCCCAACTTCCGCATCATCCCCGTGTCGTAGCGTGACAGGGCGCGGCACAAGCCCGTACTTGTGCCGCGCCCGTTTCCCTCCCCACCTGCAGCTAGGGGAGTGGCATCGAGAAAGGGGCGTCCGAAATGGCGCAACACGAACCGTTCCTCCCCACGGACATCGAAGAAGCTGTCGCTTTCGCACAGTATCGTGCACAAACGTACGCCGCCGCTTCTGAGGCGTTCACCGTCGAACCGGACGCCCCGAAGCTGCGCGCGCTGGTTGCGGCCGCGAATCAGGCGTCCGCCCAAAACACGTTCTGGGCGTGCGAAGAAGACCTGTATGGTTACCTTCGCGCGCTTTCGTCGAGCGACCCTGCGGAGCTGCGCACGCGCGTTGCCACCGAGTATGCGGAATTGTTTGTGGGTCCACGTGCACCACTTGCTCCCCTCTACGAGTCGGTGTACGTGGGGGCTATCCGCCGGCTGAATACCGACGTCACCATGCGGGTTCGCCGTTTCTACGAACGTGAGGGCCTGGAGGTGGTCAGGCGCAACACCGTGCCCAACGATCACATTGGTTTGGAGTTGGAGTTCATGGCAGCGCTCTGCACGCGAGAGGCGGACGCCCTTGAAGCAGGCGATGCCGACGAGGCGCAAAGACTGCAGGGCGTGCAACGGGATTTTCTTCAAACGCATCTAGGCGCCTGGGTTGATGCGTTCGCCGCCCGCGTTGCGCAGGCGTATTGCGCGCATTACTACGACGCCTGGACGCGATTCGTCCAGGCGTTCGTGAGTGAGGATTCAGCTTATTTAGCGCGCGTGAGCTAACTAGTCGTCGTCATCGTCGTCGCGGTCGCGGTACGACCTGCGGTCGTCGTCATCGTCGTCATCGTCGTCGTAGTCGTAGCGCTTGCGATCTTTGCGGTCGTAGCCATCATCGTCGTCTTCGTGCGAACGGTAAGACGCAGAACCGCCCTGGCCAGTTGCGTTGCTCAGGGCTTCAACGATGGGGTTGCGGTCGGGGCGTGGCTGCTCTTGGGCAGAGGCCTCGGGGACGGGGACGGGTTGCGCCACGAACGCCGGAGCGTCGACGGTGCCATCCATGCGGGCGAGTGCCTCGCGGTAGGCGTCGACTTCGGCGTCGCTGGCAAAATACGTGTCCGGCCTGCTGGGGCTGACGAATTCACCGCGGTACATGTGGTCGCCCGGCTCCCAGAGCTTTTCAAGATGCTCTTCCTTCAGTCCGGCGATGCTTTTTTCGGTGTAGGCGTTGATCAGCGTTTTGTCGTCCATGAGATAAACCCCTCTCTCATTCTGTCGACGTGCGGGCATGCGATCGTGCGGTAGCGCACATCAGTTAGTATAACGGTTGCTTTGCGGGTTGAAGAGTTATCTTGAGTGACCTATCTGACCATTGGAGGCGCAAACTGTGGCACCAAATTGCGTCGAAGCACGTTCCGTGCAAAAACGAGCGCTCAGAATGCATGAGATTGGGTCTTGTGACCACTTTTCCGCGCCGTAGATAGGGCACCCGCGCATCAGTTGCCAGCTTAATCCCAGGTCACAGATTTTCGAGAGCTGCAAAGCTTTGCAAAAACTGGTCACAAGGCCCAATCTCATGCATTCTGGGCATCTGTTTTTGCACGAAGCAAATGTGACACCAAAAATGTGACACCAACGCGTCGTTGCTGTCACGTTTGGATAATCGGAAGCTGGCAGGGGAGGGCCTGCTGCGTGCTCCAGCTGGTGGTTTGCTAGAACGGGGAGGCCGATGTGCCGGTGAGCGTGGAGAGCGCGGAAACGAGCGCAGTGAAAACCGCGGCGACGCCGGATGCGACAAGCGACGTGCGTTGGCGTCGGGTGGGTTCGGGAAGATTCTGCTCGTGCGCGGGAATCCAGCGCAGGTTTTCGTCGAGGACGCCATGCTGCATGATGACGATTGCGTTTTCCAGAGTTGTATCACTGTACATGCTCGTGTTCATGACCTATCCTTCCTCTACGTAACCTTTTTTCGATGAACCTACTGTAACGGTGGACTTGATAGTTTTGTTGCGCAACATTTTGCGCGGTGCCCCGCCATCGCCACTATTGGGTGTGGGGCGAGAGTTGAATTCAAGAAAGGTCGTTGTATGTTTCGAGCGATGCGCAGACACAAACAGCAGCTAACCGATCAGGAGGCGCGTGCGGTTCTCGAGCGCGGCAAAGCGGGCGTCTTGGCGGTGTTAGGCGACGACGGTTACCCCTACACGGTGCCGTTGAATTACTCATACAGGAACGGCGCCATCTACTTCCACTGCGCGCTGACGGGTCACAAGATCGACGCCATCGAAGCGTGCGACAAGGTCAGCTTCTGCGTTATCGACAAGGACGACGTCGTGCCCGAGGAATTCACGAGCTATTACAAGAGTGTGGTGGTGTTCGGGCGCGCGCACATCGTCGAAGACGAAGAAGAAAAGATGGCGTCTTTGATCGACCTGGGGATGCGCTACAACCCCGACCGGGCTGCTGCCGATGCGGAAGCCGCTAAAGGCTACGCACGTTTGCATATGGTGCGCATAGACATCGAGCACATAACGGGCAAGCAGGCGAAAGAACTGATGCGCGGCTAGCGCGAACAGGCGCTAGGTCGAAAGGAAGGCGGTGGACCGGATGCTCACCAAACGAGTAATTCCTTGCATGGATGATTCGAGCGCCCGGGGAACGCGCCAGTGGCGCGTTCCTAGCGAGAATGGGCGTCCGCTTGCGGGCGCCCCCGCGGGGGATTTGCCGAAGGCAAAGACCACATCCATGCCCCGTGGGTGCTGCTAGGTCGAAAGGAAGGCGGTGGACCGGATGCTCACCAAACGAGTAATTCCTTGCATGGATGTCAAAGATGGGCGCGTGGTGAAAGGCGTGAATTTCGTGAACCTGCGCGATGCGGGCGATCCGATCGAGCTCGCGCAGCGCTACGATGAACAGAAGGCCGACGAGGTCATTTTCCTGGACATCACCGCCACGCACGAAGGACGCGACACTACGGTGGCGCTCGCATCGCGGGCGGCAGAAGAGCTTCATCTGCCTTACTGCGTCGGCGGCGGTTTCCGCACGATTGGCGACATCCGCACGATGATCGCTGCCGGCGCCGACAAGGTGTCGGTGAATTCCGCAGCGGTGAAAGATCCGGCTATCCTCACGCAGGCCGCCGAGGCTTTCGGCAGTCAGGCCATCGTCTGCGCCATCGATGCCAAGCACGTGGCCGGTGCTGGCGACAAATGGGAGGTCTACGTGCGCGGAGGGCGCGAAGCCACCGGCATCGATGCCGTCCAGTGGGCCGCCGAGGTGGCCAAGCGCGGTGCGGGGGAAATCCTGTTGACCAGCATGGACCGCGACGGCAGCCAAGATGGCTTCGACTGTGCGCTTACCCGGGCGGTCGCGCGAGCGGTCGACATCCCCGTGATCGCGAGCGGCGGCGTGGGCAAACTCGAGCACTTTGCGGAAGGCGTCATCGAAGGCGAGGCCGATGCCGTCCTTGCTGCAAGCGTCTTCCATTTCGGCACGTACACAGTGCGGCAGGTGAAGGAGTACATGGCAAGTCAAGGTATCCCGGTGCGGTTATAGGGAGCATTGTGCCTCGTTTGTCCACGACATCCGCTGTTGTTATTTCGCTGGCGCTCGCTGCGACGTGCGCGCTTTGCGGGTGTGCGTCAAGCCTCGATTCGTCCGAGTCGTCTTCGGGGTCGGGCGTTTCTGCGCCGGCGTCTTCGGGGGCTGGTGCCTCTTCCGTTGCCGACGCAGCGCATTCGACAGCCGGACAGGATGTGTCGGACAGGCCTGCGACGTCCGCATCGGCATCCGCATCGGCGTCCGCGTCGACCTTCGCGTCGAGCAGCTCAGCTTCCTCCTCGTCCGCTGCGGGTGGTGCCAGCAGCGCTGGGCACGATGCGAAGTCGTCCAGCTCGTCCAAACCTGAAGAGCCCCCCAGGCTTACCAACGAAATCATGGGCTCGAGCATCATCGGCGCCGAAGCCATGGCGCGCCTTTACCACGATCGGAGCGTAGCGTATCCAACGGATGTGTACGAGGCGGCAGGTGCGCCGACCATCGAAGATTTCTGCCGCCTGTGCGTGGAAGAAGCAGATGCGGAAGGCGTGCGAGCCGAGGTGCTGTTCGCCCAGGCCATGCACGAAACTGCATGGCTGCAATTCGGCAACCAAGTGAGCGTCGAGCAGTGCAACTTCGGTGGTTTGGGAGCTGTGAATTCCGGTGGCGCTGGCGAAACGTTTTACGATGTGCGCGAAGGGCTGCGGGCCCAGGTGCAGCATCTGAAGGCGTACGCGAGCACGGAAGAGCTGGTCAACGAATGCGTCGACATGCGTTTCGATTTCGTCGAGCGCGGATGTGCGCCGACTGTTCAAGATTTAGGGGGCCGCTGGGCATGGCCGGGCGATGGCTACGGGGACGCCATCATGTCCGTGATCGAAGGCCTCTATGAAATAGAGTACGGCAAGACCCCACCAGCATGACGCCTGCGCGTCGTTGCCGCCGCGTTCACGTGGCCGCGGCGCAACGACACGCAGCCGCAGCGTTCAGAGAGGAGCGCCGATGATCGAAACCGAAAACTTGCGTCCAGACCAGATGGCCTTCAACGCGCAGGGCTTGGTTCCCTGCATCGTGCAAGACGCTTCTACGCGAGATGTGCTGATGATGGCTTGGATGAACGCGCAAGCTTTGTCCCTTACGCTCGAGCAGCGCAGCATGTGGTTCTATTCGCGCAGCCGGCAAGAGCTGTGGCACAAGGGCGAAACCAGCGGCAACGTCCAGGAACTCGTCGAGCTGCGCTACGACTGCGACGCCGACACGCTGCTCGCGCTGGTGAATCCGGCGGGCCCGGCGTGCCACACCGGCAACGCCACGTGCTTCTACAGGACGTTCGAGTGATTGCGCCCAAAGACATACTGAAGCGCTACTTCGGCTACGACGACTTCCGTCCCAACCAAGCGGAGGTGGTCGACGCGGTCCTGGGCGGTCGCGACGTGCTCGCCGTCATGCCCACAGGTGCGGGAAAAAGCCTGTGCTATCAGGTTCCCGCGCTGAGCCTTGGCGGGTACGCGCTTGTGGTTTCGCCGCTCATTGCGCTTATGGAAGACCAGGTCGGAGCCCTGCTGCAGGCAGGCGTGCAGGCGGCGTGCATCCACAGCGCGAAGACTCCTGCGGCCCAGCGAGACATACTCGCTGCGACGCGTGGTGAATTCGTCAAGCTGCTCTATGTGGCGCCCGAACGCTTGAACGCGCCGGCGTTTCTCGAGTTCGCGCGGGAGTGCCCTCCGACGTTGCTCGCAGTTGACGAAGCGCACTGCATCAGCCAGTGGGGGCAGGATTTCCGCCCCAGCTACACGCGCATCAACGAGTTCGTCGA
>CAMORQ010000063.1 GCA_946623915.1 uncultured Coriobacteriaceae bacterium
CCGGAGTCGCCCGCATCCCACGTGTAGATGGCCGCGCAGCCGTGTCCGCTCTTACCGTAATGTCCGCCTAGGGCGCCCACGGTCATGAAGGCCTGCGGCAGGTTCTCTGCGCCCAAATAACGGCTGGCAGCGTAGCTGTGCAGGAAGATGACCTTGTTGTCTTTGGCCGCCATCTGCGCATACCAGGTGATGTCTTCCACGGGCGTGCCGCAGATCTCGCTCGCCCATTCGGGCGTCTTGGGGGTTTCGTCGTACTCGCCTAGGATGTAGGCGCGGTAATTCTCTTCGGTCGTGGCATCCTCCGGCATGGTTTCCGCCGTGAAGCCGACCGTGCGCTCGTTGATGAAATCCCAGTCGATGATGTTGCCCTGTTCTTCGTCCAAGCGAATCATCTCGTACATGACGCCGAGCAAAAACGCCGTGTCGGTTCCGGGGCGCACGCGAATCCAGCGCGCCCCCAACGTGGAAGCAGTCTGGTTGTAGGTGGGGCCGACCATCACGAACTCGGTGCCGGAAGCTGCGGCGTTCTTCAGCCAGTACATGGAGGAATGCGTGGCCCATGCGGGATTGCAGCCGTAGAGCACGATGGTGTCGGCGTTGGGCAGGTCGTACTTGTCCGGCGCCATCATGATATCGGGGTGGTCGCCCCAGCTGTACAGACCCAAAGCCTCGGTCTGGAAGGCCCAGCATCCGAAGCTTTCGGTTTCGGTGTTGTAGATGCCCCCGCCGATGTGCGGGAACATGGCCGTGCCCGGCGCCCAGCGCCAGCCGTTCACAACCACGGCCGTTTCACCGTAGTCCTTGTAGACGCGCTTGAGTTCGTCGACCACGTAGGTCAGCGCCTCGTCCCAGGTGATGCGCTCCCATTCGTCCTTGCCGCGCAGCTCTCCGTGGGCGTTCTGCCCACCACCTGGCTGCCAGCTCTTGCGCTTCATGGGGTACTTGATGCGGTCGGCGTTGTAGACCTGCTGACGAAGGCTGCGGCCGCGCAGGCAGCTGCGCTGCTGCGGACAATCGAAACTGTCTTCGTGCCAGTCGTCGGTCTTCTGGCGAACCACCACGCCGTCGACCACGTAACCCATGTTCAGGCACATCTGGTTGCAGTTCTGGTGGCAGTGAATGGGCATCCACTCGCCCGCCTCGCTGACGATGGCGGTGTCGCTTTCCACCACATGTGGGGCATGCGCGCCTTCTTCGGGAACGCCGCTGGTCGCCGCGCTTGCGGAAGCCGTGCTGCTTGACGCACCTTCGGCCGAGCTGGCGGACGCGCTGCTTGCAGCCGTTTGGGGTTGCGAGCACCCCGCTGCGCCGAATGCGGCCGCAGCCGCAGCCGCGGCTGCGCTCACATGCAGGAAGTCGCGGCGCTTCAAATTCTTGTCGAGCAATGACATCTTGTACCCTCTCTCGTCTTGTCTACTCCCCATAAGGGTCCCTGTCCCAAAGGTAAACCCGTTGTTAATTCATATCCAATACTTATAATGTAAATTGATTGATGCCCATTAAGCATGGATGGGAGAGCGACATGGAAATCCGCACGCTCAGGTACTTTCTCGCCGTTGTCCAAGAGGGCAACATGACCAATGCCGCAAAGCGACTGCATGTGACCCAACCGACGCTTTCGCGACAGCTGGCCGAATTGGAGCGGGAACTTGGCCGCCAGCTGTACACGCGCAGCCACACCGGCGTAGCGCCAACCGAACACGGCATCATGCTTGCAAAATACGCCGAGAACATCGTCGCGCTCGCAGAGAAAGCCGAAGAGGACATATCGCTGCCGGCAAAGACCGTATCGGGAAGCGTGCACATCGCCGCAGGCGAGACGAAGGCGATGGATGTGCTGGCATGCGCCATGAAGAACGTGCGGGAGCAATACCCTGAAGTTGCGTTCGAGATGTACAGCGGAACAACCGCCGATTTGATGGATGGCCTCGTGCGTGGCCAATACGACTTTCTCTTGGAATGCGAGCTACAGCCCCACGCAGGTCTGAACGTGCTCAAACTACCCGACCAGGACATGTGGGGCATGGTCATGATGAAAGACGACCCTTTAGCGCACCTCGACTGCGTGCACCCCGAGGACTTGGTCGGGCGCAAAGTCATAACGTCGCGGCAAGGCACCAAAGTGGGGCCTCTGCGCGATTGGCTCGGAAACTATGCGGACACGCTCGAAGTGGTGGCGACCTACAGCCTGGGTATGAACGCCAAGTGGCTGATCCGCAACGGATTCGGCATCGCGTTCGCCTACGACGAGCTGCTCGCGTCCACAGAAGGCCGCAAAGGCCCAGGTTCCGACTTGATGTTTATCCCGCTCGAGCCGCGCATCGAATCGGAGCACGGGCTGGTGTGGCGCAAGACCCTGCTCACCCGTCAAGCGCAGGTTTTTCTCGATGCGGTACGTGCGGTCCTCGCGCCGCCGAACCGCAGCTAACGGGCGCCGCCCCCAAAGCGCGCAAACGGACTTTTCTTCTCGTAGGGTTCGCTTTGCGCACCCAGCACGGCGTATCCTGTGTCCTTCAGCGCGTCCTTGATGGATTCTTCGGACAACGCCTCTTCGGCGATGATGGTGGTCTCGCCCGCCGTATGCGAAGACGAAACCTTGTTCACCGAGAACGCCGCGCGAATAGCATCGTTGACGTGCGCCTCGCAGTGTCCGCACATCATGCCGTCGATTTTCACAACCGTCTTGTACACGTCCTGCTCCAATCTATCGAACAGGTCCATGATACCACCTAGCGCTTCAAAAGGTTGTAAGCCCGTCTGTAGTCGGGAAGGCACGATTCGACCAGGTTCCAAAACTGCCGCGTGTGGCCGGGCTCGCGCAGATGGCACAGCTCGTGAACGACCACGTACTCCAAGCATTCCGACGGGTACAGGGCCAAGCGGGTATTGATGCAGATGCGCCCCGTGCCGGGCTGACAGCTGCCCCAACGGGAGCGCATGTTGCGGTAAGCCAGCTTGCCGGGCACCACTCCAAGCACCGGCGACCAACGCTCCACAAGCACCGGCGCGGAAGCCGCGACCAGCTGCTTCCAGAACCGTTTCTCCTCTTCGGAGGCCGTTTCGGCACGGACCTGGGGCGAATCTTTCATCTGGCTTTGCTTACGGCGAATGCGGTCGCGATTGTCGTGGACGAAGCGCTTCACGTCGTCCACGTCGATCCAGTACGGCACGTTCACCTCCACGTGCCCGTCGGGAGGAGCGACGCGCATCCGCATGGTTTTCATGTTCTTGCGGTTGATGCGCACCTCGAATTCATCGACGAACACGAGCTCGCCTTGGGGACGTATGTCGGCTTCTCGAAACATGCTTTCAGATTAACACGAACCCGAACGTACGCCGGGAAGTTAGTCGCTGAAATCGGAGTCGAGCGTGATGCTGAAGCGGTAATCCGGGAACGCGGCGTGCACGACTTTGGAAACCTGGTCGCGCACGTGCGCGGCGTCCGGGGCATCGAAGCTGACCACGACATCGAACGTCGCGTCGTGCGTCTGTTCGTCCACGAAAAAGCCGTGCACTTCCTTGACGTGGTCGATGGCCAAGGCCATCTGCGAAACGCGCGAGCGCATGTCCTGCGCATTTTCGCTGCCCGAATTCGTCGTGTAAATGCCCACGGCCGTTATCGCGACGCCGTAGCGCCGGTACACCAGCTCCTGAACACGGCGCGTAAGGGCGTCGATTTCCGTTGCCGTGGCGTTTTCGTCCACTTCCACATGAAGGCTGCCGATAAGCTGGTCGGGTCCGTAATCGGTGAGCACCAAATCGTAGACGCCGTTGACGCCGGGCACCGACCCTACCGCTTCCTTGATACCGCGGGAAAGGTCCGAATCCACTCTGCGCCCGATGATCTTCGAAATGGTTTCCCGCAAGATGTCGACGCCCGCCTTGATGATGACCAGCGAGATTATGGCGCCTAGCGGCGCCTCCAGCGACACGCCCGTCGCCATGAACACGACAGCCGCGACGACCGTGGACGCGGAAATGACCGCATCGAGCTGCGCGTCGGTGCCGGAAGCGACGAGCGAATCGGAGTCGACTTCGCGTCCCACGCGCTTGACGTAGGCGCCCAGGACAACCTTGACGATGACGGCGACCACGATGATCGCCAGACCCACGGCGTCGTAAGCGGGCGCTTCGGGGGAAGCGATCCTGCGCACCGATTCCACGAGCGAAGTGACGCCTGCGTACATGACGATCACGCCTATCACGATCGCCGTCAGGTACTCGGCGCGGCCATGCCCGAACGGATGGTCGTAGTCGGGCTTTTTGCCGGCAAGGCGCGTTCCGACGATGGTGACCACGGACGAAAGGGCGTCGGTGGCGTTGTTCACCGCATCGAGCACGATGGCGATGGAATTGGCGATGACCCCGACGATGGCCTTGAACGCCGCAAGCGCCACATTGGCCGCGATGCCGACGATGCTCGTGCGCACGATGCGCTTGCCGCGCGTATCCTGCTTCGCAGGCCCTTCCTTTGCAATGTCTTCGGACGGCATGCTAGCCGGCCTCCTCCTCGTCTGCGGCGGCAAACCCGTCGAGCACCTTGTAAAGCAGCGTCCAAAGCTGCAGGGCTTCTTCGGGCTCCAGGCTGACGCACGACGCGATCTGCGAAGGAACCCCAACGGCGCGCTTTTGCAGACCCTTCCCCTTTTGGGACAGGACCACGACCACCCGGCGCTCGTCGTGGGGATCGCGCGTCCTGGAAAGGATGTCTGCAGCCTCCATCTTCTTCAGTAACGGCGTAAGCGTACCAGAATCAAGGTAGAGGCGCGCACCCAATTCGCCAACGGTCAACCGGTCCTCTTCCCAAAGGGCCATGAGAACGAGGTACTGCGTGTAGGTTATGCCCAAATCGTCGAGCAAGGGCTTGTAGCGGCGCACGACCTCTTTCGCGCACGCGTAGAGCGGAAAGCACAGCTGGGCATCGAGACGAAGGGCATCGGTCTCGCACGACAAAGTTGGGTACGAACGTTGCTGCTGCATGTTCCCTCCTGCGCTCTCCGCTGTATCTCGCATGGTGGCGTAGGGCCTACAGGGCGGCCGCAACGGCAGCCTCGACGTCTTTCATGTCATCGGTGGGCTCGAAACGGGCGACCACATTGCCTTCGCGGTCCACGAGGAACTTGGTGAAGTTCCATTTGATGTAAGCCTTGTCGCCGAATTCCTTGTCCACCTGCTTCTGAACGGCCTTGAGAGCAAGGCCCTTGACGCCCTTGAAGCCCCCGAACGGCTTGGTCTGCGCGAGTTCGACGAACAGCGGATCTGCGCCTTCGCCGTTCACTTCGAGCTTGGCGAAACGCGGGAATTCGGTGTTGTACTTCAGGGTGCAGAACTCGTGGATTTCCTCATCGGTGCCAGGGGCCTGGTTGGCGAACTGGTTGCAGGGGAAGTCGAGGATTTCCAAGCCGGAGTCGCGGTACTTCGCGTAGATGGCTTCGAGGTCTTCGTACTGCGGTGTGAAACCGCAGCCCGTAGCCGTGTTCACGATCAGGAGGACCTTGCCAGCGTAGTCGGACAGAGAAACCTGGTTGCCGTCGGTTGCCTTGACAGAGAGATCGTGGATGCTCATGGCTCATTCCTTTCAATCGATTTTCATTGTACAATATTATATTGCATACAATTTATTTTGCAAGTCTTTGGCTTTACTCCATGTTTCGGACAAGCTTCGAACAAGCGCTACAATCAAAGCACCATCCGATATGCAACGTGCGCAACCAACGCACGCAAACCCGCTGGAAAAGGAGCCCTCCCATGAACGAGCACCATGCCGACACGCTCGAACAGGATCGCGCCAAGCTGCGCGAACTCGTCGAATCCCACAAGCACATCGTGTTCTTCGGAGGCGCCGGGGTCTCGACCGAAAGCGGCATCCCCGACTTCCGAAGCGCCGACGGCGTCTTCTCCCAGGAATACCCCTACCCTCCCGAAGTGATGGTGTCGCATAGCTTCTTCATGGAGCACACCGAAGGATTCTACGATTTCTACCGGTCGAAGATGATCTTTTCCGATGCACAGCCGAATCAGGCACATCGCAAACTGGCGCAGCTTGAAGCCGAAGGCACGCTATCGGCTGTGGTGACGCAGAATATCGACGGACTGCACCAGGCGGCGGGAAGCAAAAACGTGCTGGAGTTGCATGGCAGCGTCCATCGCAACTACTGCATGGAATGCGGCAAAACGTACGGGTTGGACGCCGTGCTGGAATCGCAAGGCGTTCCGCACTGCAGCTGCGGCGGCGTCATCCGCCCCGACGTGGTGCTCTACGAGGAATCCCTGGACGAATCGGTGATAGAGCGGTCGCTTCGCGAGATTTCGGGCGCCGACATGCTGATCGTGTCCGGCACAAGCCTGGTGGTCTACCCCGCTGCGGGCTTCGTGCAATATTTCCGAGGCGACTGTCTGACGCTGGTGAACATGAGCAGCACATCGATCGACTCAAGCGCGGACTACGTGTTCCGCCAGCCCATCGGCGCGATGATGGACTGGTAGGCCGGCGCCGCGCGCGCTGTGGACCCTACTTCAGAGACTCGGCGTGGCCGCGCAGGGCGTTGAACGTCTCGTCCGAGATATAGTGCTCGATGCGGCAGGCGTCCTCTTCGGCAACCTCTGCCTGAACGCCGATTCTTTTTAGGAAGCCTTCAAGGACCTGGTGGCGCTCGTAGATTTTTTCCGCCACCGAACGTCCGGCATCGGTGAGCGTGATGCTGCTGCCGTCGATGTGCACATAGCCGCCGTCCACGAGCTTGTGCATCCATTCGCTGATGGTCGGTTTCGAATACCCCATGTGCGTCGCTATGTCCACGGCGCGCACGATATCGTGGTCCTGGGAAAGGACGTGGATGGTCTCCAGGTACATCTCTGCTGACTCATGCAAAATCATGTTCGAACCTTCTTTTTGGCGATTTCCTTAAAACGCATGCCTATGTTAACACTAACAAACTTAATGGGTTAGAATAACCTAACAAATCCCTGAACTGGGAAGACACGTCTGAATGAAAACGTGTGCACATCTGCTCATATTTTCCCTGATGAAAACGTAAAAAATAGGCTGGACTAACCGGGGTTGACGGTTTTACGATGCAGGAGAAAGGCGTAGTAATAGGCCTCGATTCAAACCACATGCGAGAGAAAGAAGGACATCATGGGTTGGACAAGAGCATTGTTTTTCGCCGGCGGAATGGTTGCCGCAGGAGCGCTGAAACTGGCATCGCAGAGCAAGACGCTGCGCAAGGCCGCCGTTAACGCCACCGCTATTGCGCTCGACGCCAACGACGCCATCCAGGAAGCGACGCAGAACCTGATGGACGACGCAGACGACCTGCGCGCCGAAGCCGAACGTCAGCGCAAGATCGACGCCGCCGTCGCCGAACGCATGGCTGAAATCGAAGAGGGCGTGCGCGAGGAAGTCGTCGCCGAAGTCGACGGCAAGCCGGCCAAGAAGCCTGCGGCCCGCCAATCCCGTGCGAAGAAGTAGGCGCCTTCCATGCACTACACCATCGTATCGGACATGCCGGGAAGGCTGCGCCTCCGCTGTGGGCGCGGCCTTATCGCAGACGAGCATGCTGCTGGCATAACCGAGACGCTCCAAGGGCTCGCTGGCGTAGACCGCGCCCGCGTGGCGCCTGCCAACGGCAGCATTCTCGTTGTGTACCAACCGTGCGACGACGACGCGAGAGAGAACGCTCTCGGATGCATCGCTTCCATGCGTGTGCTCGACCTGCCCACCGCGCAACCGGACTCCACGGAGTTTCTGTCAGCAGAAGACAGCTCGTTCTACCGTGACGTCCTGCTGCTTGGTGTGCGCAGGCTCGCGACGCGGTTTTTGCTGCCCGTCCAAGTTCGTTCGGTACTCGCCGTGATAAACGCCGTTCCTTTCGTGTTCCAGGGTCTGCGCGCCCTTGCGCATCGCAGGCTGACCGTCGACGTTCTCGACGCGACCGCCATCACGGTCTCGTTGATCCAACGCAATTTCGACAGCGCATCGAGCGTCATGTTCCTGCTAAAGGTCTCCGACCGCATGCAGCAGCATGTGAACGCACGAACGCGCATAGCGTTGCAGGAAAGCCTGCTCGCGCGCGCCGAAACCGTCTGGATGGTCGACGAAAACGGTCACGACATCGAAGTGCAGCTTTCAGACGTCGTACAAGGGACGCCGATCCGGGTGCGGACGGGCCAGACGCTGCCGGTCGACGGCACCGTGGTCGACGGCGAGGCCATGGTAAACGAAGCGTCCATGACCGGCGAAGCGGCCCCCGTGCGCAAAGCGAACGGGTCGACCGTCTACGCCGGGACGGTCTGCGAGGAAGGAAGCATGGCCGTGCGCACAACTGCGCTGCCCGGCTCTTCGCGCATCGACCAAATCGTCGATCTGGTGGAAGAATCCTCCGATTTGAAGGCCGGCGTGCAGGCTAGCGCCGAACACCTCGCGGACGCACTGGTCCCCGGAAGCCTGGCCGCGTTCTTCGGCGTGCTTGCCTTCACGCGCGATTTGTACACCGCGAGCAGCGTTTTGATGGTCGACTTCAGCTGCGCGATCAAGCTTTCCATGCCGGTTGCGGTGATGTCGGCCATGCGCGAAGCCACGTCGCGCGGTGCGGTCGTCAAGGGCGGTAAGTACCTCGAGGCGCTGGCCAACGCCG
>CAMORQ010000064.1 GCA_946623915.1 uncultured Coriobacteriaceae bacterium
CAGCCGCCTGGTGCGCACCTATGGCGTGCCCGTGCTGCTGTTCACCATCGACGAAGACGGGCAGGCGCGCGGTTCGGGCCGCAGCGTGGGGCAGGTGAACCTGTTCAAGGCGGTCGAAAGCTGCGCCGACATGCTCACTCGTTTCGGCGGACACGAAGCGGCGGTTGGCGTCACCCTTCCCGCTGCGGATTTGGACGCCTTCGCCGAGCGGTTGTGCGCGTACATGGACGAGCTTCCCGCAGACAATTTCCATCCCCGCATCGACATCGATGCCGTGGTCGATTTGGCGGAGCTGACGTTGGATAACGTGAAGGCTCTTTCCGCCATGGCTCCGTTCGGGCAGGAAAACCCCACGCCGATGCTGTTGGCGCGCGACGTGATGCTCGAAAACGCCCGAGCTGTCGGCGCCGAAAAGAACCATTTCTCGTGCGTGCTGACCAACGGGCGCAACCAGGTGTCGGGCATCATGTTCCATTGCTCGGACATAGAAACCCTCATGCAGTGCAATAGCGTGGTCAACGCCGCGTTCGAAGTCCAGGTTGACGAATGGCGAGGACGCGAATCGGTGAAGGCCATGGTTAGCGCGCTCGAGCCGGCCGCTCCGTGTTCGGCGATGGAGGCATGGCTCGATCCCGAAACCACAGCGTTCGTCGATAAGCTCTACGCGACCAGCGACGCGGAACTTGTGGCCGACGACCAGGGGTCCGCCGACGAGATAGAACAAGAGGAATCGCGGCGCGAAGCGAACCGGGAAGCGTGGATCGCGCGTGCCCAGGAAAACCCGCAAGGGCTGCGAGACGAAATCGTGCGCGCCATCATCGGCGATAACGAACTGCTGCCCGCACAAGCCGAAGTGCTCGAGGCGCTAGACGCGGGCCGCTCGGTGCTTGGTGTCATGGCCACGGGGCGCGGCAAGTCGCTTACCTTCCAAGTGCATGCCGCCCTGCGCGCGCTTGGGCACGGCGAAGCCAGCCTGCTTGTCTATCCGCTGCGCGCGCTGATCGCCGACCAGGCCTTCCATCTGCGGGAATCGTTGGGTGCTTTCGGCGTTTCCACCGAAGTGCTAACCGGGGAGTCAACTCCTGAAGAGCGGCGGCGCATCTTGGGCGACCTGGCGCAGGGGCGCGTCGACGTCATCTGCACCACGCCGGAGTTCCTAGCGTTTCATGCACGCGAACTGGCTGCATCGGGCCGTATCCGTTTCGCCGTGGTCGACGAGGCGCACCACATCGGGCAGGCAAAGGCGGGCAACCGTCCTGCATACGCCCGTTTGGGGGAAGCCCTGCAGGCGTTCGGGGACCTGACGGTGCTCGCGCTTACGGCGACGGCGGACGCTTCCATCGCGGCCGACATCGAACGCGTTTTGGGCAAGCTGCAGCACGTCCTCGACGACACGACGCGACCGAACATGGCTTTCGACGACCAACGCAACCTGAAAGGCCGCGAACAGTACCTGGCAAACATCATCGCTTCGGGCGAGAAGACCGTGATCTACGTGAACTCGCGTTCGGCATCGGTGACGCTTGCGCGCGCTCTGCGCACGCAGGTTCCGCACATGGCTCCGCTCATCGGCTTCTACAACGCCGGCCTTTCCAGGCGCGAGCGCAAGCGCGTGGAAGAAATGTTCCGCAAGGGGACGCTGGCCGTGCTCGTGTCTACGTCCGCCTTCGGCGAAGGCGTGAACATTCCCAACATCCGCCATGTGGTTCTCTACCACATGCCCTACAACGAAGTCGAATTCAACCAGATGAGCGGCCGTGCAGGGCGTGACGGCGACGAAGCGTGCGTCCATGCGCTGTTCGGCGACGAGGACGCGCTCGTGTGCGAAGGCATCTTGGGCGAAGCCACGCCCAGCCACGACACGCTTGCGCAGGTCTACCGAGAACTGCGTCGCGCGCAGCGCGAACGCGAAGGCCGCCCCATAGCGGCGACCAACGCCGACGTGGCCGAAATGTGCAATGCGCGCGATAAGAACCACCAGGTCAGCCAGACGAGCGTTGAATGCGCCATCGCGGTGTTCCGCGAGCTGGGCTTGATCGAGACGCGCGCCGGCGACGGTCCGGACCACCCGCGCGTGATACGGGTGACGGAAACGGACAGCAAGGTGGAACTTACCGACAGCGTTCGCTACCGTGAAGGCCTCGACGAAATGGACGTGTTCCGCAGTTTCCGCGATTGGGTCCGCTCCAGTTCTGCCGACGTGTTGCGCAGACGCATCATCGCGCCCATTCTTCCCACCGAAAACCAGCAAGGAGGCGCGCAGTAGATGACTGAAGACGTCCAAACCGCCCCGCGCGAAGAATCCGTTCCCGAACGCGCTTCGGCACCCACGCCCGAAGAAGCGGCGAGCGGCGCTCCTGCCGTGCTGCGCATGCGGCGCCACAACGACTATCCCGAATTCCGGCTGGGCCGTTCCGCTTCGGCCAAGGCGGAGTACAGTTTCATGACCGATATGACCGCGTCCGAATCCGAACGGGCCTCGCAGCAGAAGTCGCCCGAGGAACGTTTCGCCGATTTGTGCAGGATCACGTCTGCGTACTTGAGCGAAGAAGACGAAGACCTTCTCGCGCGCGCGTTTGAATTCGCTTCGAAGGCGCACGAGGGCCAACGCCGCAAGAGCGGCGAGCCCTTCATCGCGCATCCGGTTGAAGTGGCCATTATCCTGGCGGACTTGCGCATGGACGTGCAGACCATGTGCGCGGCCATCTTGCACGACACGGTGGAAGATTCCGACGTCACGCTCGAAAAGGTGGAAGAGCTCTTCGGCGACGACGTGGCCCTGCTGGTGGACGGCGTCACGAAGATCACGCGCATCGAGGTGGGCACGCTCTCCGACGAACAGGCCCAGACCATCCGCAAGATGTTCGTGGCCATGAACAAGGACATCCGCGTGGTGGTGATCAAGCTGGCCGACCGCTTGCACAACATGCGCACGCTGTCCGCCCTTCCCGAGGACCGCCGCATCTTCAAGGCGCGCGAAACCATGGAAATCTACGCGCCCATCGCGCACCGTCTGGGCATCAGCTCCATCAAATGGGAGCTAGAGGACCTGTCGTTTTACTATCTGGAGCCCACACGCTTCAAACAGGTGTCGCGCATGGTGGCCGAAAGCCGCGTGGAGCGCGAGGAATACCTGAACAACGTTATCGACATTCTCTACGGGGAGATGGAGCGCGCGCGGGTGAACGCCCAGATCGCGGGCCGGCCGAAGCACCTGTGGTCGATCTACCGCAAGATGACCACGCGCGGCAAGGACTTCTCCGAAATCTACGACCTTATCGCGGTGCGCATCATCGTGGACACGGTGGGCGATTGCTATTCGGCGCTCGGCGCCGTGCACAGCCGCTGGCAGCCGATGCCGGGGCGTTTCAAAGACTACATCGCCATGCCGAAGTTCAATATGTACCAAAGCCTGCACACCACGGTCATCGGCCCTGCGGGACGGCCGCTGGAAGTGCAGATCCGCACCGAAGAAATGCATCGCATGAGCGAATACGGCGTGGCGGCGCACTGGCGCTACAAAGAAGGCGGCACCAAAGCCGACGCCGCGTTCGACCGCCAGCTCGCCTGGCTGCGCCAGATGATGGACTGGCAGGACGAGACGCAGGATTCGCGCGAGTTCCTGAAGGATCTGAAGGTGGACTTGGCGCCCACCGAAGTGTTCGTGTTCACGCCAAAAGGCGAAGCCATGAGCCTGCGTGCGGGTTCCACGCCGGTCGATTTCGCCTACGCCATCCACACCGAAGTCGGCAATCACTGCGTCGGCGCGAAGGTGAACGGATCAATCGTGCCGCTTACCTACGAGTTGCAAATGGGCGACCGCGTCGAAATCCTCACCCAGAAAAGCGCCGCTCCCAGCCGTGGATGGCTGAACACCGTGCGCACGCCTTCGGCTCGTTCGAAGATTCGCGCGTACTTCTCTAAGATTTCGCGTTCCGACGACTTGCAGGCAGGCCACGACAAGCTGACGCGCGAAATGCGCAAGCACGGCCTGGGTATTTCCAGCGCACAGCACCAGCGCGCGCTGAAGATGGTGGCCGAAAACATGGGCTTCAAAGATTCCGATGACATGCTCGTGCAGATCGGGGCGGGCAAGGAAAGCGTCCAGCATGTGGCCAACCGCCTGCTGAAGCTTCTGGTGGACCGCGGCAATGAAGCCGAGGCGTCCACGCCGGGCAAGTCGGATTTCTCCACGGGCAAGCTGACTCCGATGCTGACCAGCGTGAAGACGCCGAAGAAGCACGAGGCTCACACGTCCAACGGTGTGGTGGTGAAAGGAATCAACGGTGTGCTGGTGCGCCTTTCGCGCTGCTGCAACCCGGTTCCGGGCGATTCGATCGTGGGCTTCATCACGCGCGGACGTGGTGTGTCGGTGCATCGTGCCGACTGCCCCAACGCGGCCAACCTCATGGGGCATCCCGAGCGCATCATCGACGTTTCCTGGGAAGATGACCCCAACATCTCCACGTCCTACAAGGCCGAAATCATGGTCGAAGCGCGCGATCGCATGAACCTATTGCGTGACGTGGCGGCGGTGCTCGGGGAAGAGGGCGCCAACGTGCTATCATCTTCTTCGGCATCGCACCGCGACAGCGTGGTGGAAATGCGGTTCCTGTTCCAGGTGGGCAGCGTCGAGTCGATTGAAAGCATCCTGATGAAGCTGCTTTCCGTCGACGGTGTTTTCGACGCGCACCGCATGACGCCGGGCGAATCGGTGCACGCGAAAAAGCATTAGGAGGTTCTATGCAGGGTAGCATTCAGCACTTCGATTCCGGTTGCGCTTCCGTGCGCACGGCGGTGCTCAGCCCCTTCATGACGAACGTGTACGTGGTCGAAGACGGCGCAGGCGGCGCCATCGTGTGCGACCCGGCGGCCGAGGCCGACGTCATTCTGGACATGGCCGAAGGTGCGCCGGTGTCGGCCATCTTCGTGACGCACTACCATCACGATCACATTGGCGCCCTGAGCGAGCTGCGCGAGCGCACGGGTGCCACCGTCTACGCTTCTAGCGTAGACGCCCCGAATATCGAAGATCCCAAACCGCAGTTCGGCATGGATTCCAAGGGCTGTCCGGTGGACGTGCGCGTGGAAGACGGCGATGAAATACAGGTGGGAGGCACCACCTGGCGCGTTCTTGCGACGCCTGGCCATACGCGCGGGAGCTGCTGTTTCTTCCTGGACCCTGCGCGCAGCGCACAGGAAGGCGACCCCGTCCTGCTGTCGGGCGACACGCTGTTTCATGGCACTATCGGCCGCACGGATTTGGAAGGCGGGAGCATGGATGACATGCGTGCGTCGCTGCGCAAGCTGGGCACGCTGCCCGACGACACGCTTGTGCTGCCCGGGCACGAATCGCCCACCAAGATAGGCATCGAACGGTGGCGCGTCATAGACTTCTTGGGTGGCGGCGGCCAGATTTAACACGTGCTTGGCCGGCATTTGCGGTTGGCCGGGACGGATTGAGCAGACCCTTCGATTCCGATTGATAGGAGCAACATGGCAAAGAACAAGCACGACTACTTCTCATCGTTCGCGCAGCAAGTGGACTGCGCGGTGAAGGAAGCCGACCTGCTTATCGACATCGTCGAGAGTTTCACCACGGCCGACGCGCTCGAGCCCATACTTCCCGAAGCCCACGCAATCGAATCTCATGCGGACGACCTTGCGCACGCGAACTACAGCGCCATCGCCGTGGATTTCATCACTCCGCTCGACCGCGACGATATCATCGAGCTTACGCACGCCTTGGACTCCGTGGTCGACCGCATCGAATCGGTGATCAACTCGTTCTACATGACCAACGTTCAGCGCATCCACGAAGACGCTCTGCCCATGGTGCAGCTGATCAAGCAGGGCTGCCAGGCATTGAAAGATGCCATGGGGCCGTTTTCCGACTTCAAGCGTAAAGAAGTGTTCCACGAAGCGATCATGCGCGCGAATGATTTCGAAGAAGAAGCTGACCGTGTCTACATGCAGGCCATCCGCCGTCTGCATACCGAAGACTTCGACGACCCAGTACGTCTGCTGGTGTGGACGCGTATCTTTGTCAGCCTGGAAGCGTGCTGCGACGCCTTCGAGCATGCCGCCGACCTGATGGGTTCCATCTACCTGAAGAATTCGTAGGCTGCGGCCCAAAGCTCACGTTAGAGTGAAAGCCACCAACCCCTTAGCCCATGGCTACCACGGGGGTTGGTGGTTTTAGCTTGCAGGCCTGCGTGAATGGGGGACGGAGGCGTTTCACGTGAATGGGGGTTGGCTTTGCAGGCGCAAGCCTTAAGGCCGGCGCCCTACGTACAGCGACGATGATGGAATTTGACGCATTGGACCTGTCCGATGTTCTCTTGGATGCATGCAGTTCCCTTAACCGCTAACGGCAGATGGGGTTAACGACAAGGACAAGTGGGTGCACGAATAGAGTGCCACAGCGCTACCCCGCGAGTCCCTAACGGAGCTGCCGGCAACGCGGGTGTTGCCGGTGCCTGCGTGAAGTGGGAAACGGTGGTGCCGTCTCTGTTTGCCCGCTGCGACTCCGCTTGCGTCCCAAGGCTGCGGCAAGGTTAGTCGTTGTGGCGTTTCAGGTGCTCGACAGGCTTGCTCATTGCGTCAAGAAGCGGCATGGAAAGGTCGTGGGACGGCTTTGTGTTGATGCCGAACATCAGCGACGAAAGGCGAATCAGCGCCACGAGCACCACGCAGATGATGGGCGCATAATGCGGCAGGATGCCGTAGACCTTCATCAGCGCGAATACGGTCGATCCGATGACGGCGGCAGTGCCATAGAGCGATCCTGGTTGGAAGGCGGTTATGGGGCGGCCCATCAATGCGTCGCGCACGATGCCACCGCCGACCGACGCGATGGCGGCCAGCATAATAGCGGGAACGATAGACAGCCCGGCGGAAAGCGCCTTGCCCACGGTGATCACGCCCCACATGCCCAGCGACAGCGTGTCTACTATGTCCACTGCGCGCGTGATGTAGGTGATCAGCTGCCCAAAGTAAAACACGACGATGGCGGTGGCTACGCAGGCCACGATAAGCGACGGCTGCTGGAACGCGTAGATGCCGTAGTCCTGCAGCAGCACATCGCGGAAGATGGCGCCGAACAGCCCCGTGATGATGGTGATGACGATCACGCCGAAGATGTCGTAGCGGGCACGAGTGGCGACCATGGCACCGCTGACCGCGGCGGTGACCGTGGCCATCAATTCGAACCAATAGGGTATGTCCAGAACCGATTCCAGCATGCGGCGTCCCTGCGTTAGTGCACCACCAGCACGGCAACAGTCGGTTCACCCGAGAAGTTCACGTCGCGCGTGATGGCGCGCGCATCGTCTTCCGTGAAGGTGCGCCTGCCGAATCGTTCGATGGAATCGGCCGCCGCATCGATAGCTTCCTGGTATATGTCCCAGAACGATAGGGTGTGCGTCTCGCCGGTGAACGGGTTGGTCCACGTCTCGTGCGCGGAGTTAGCAAACCAGCTGTCTTCGATCAGCTGCGCTTTGTGGGCCATCGCGCCGAAGAACGAATGCGCTCGGACCTGGCGTTCGGCCATCATGGCTAGCATCCGCTTTACGCCAAAGGGGGAATGCATGGCTGCCAGCGTTATACGGTAGCATTCCACCGCCGTGGGGAATGTGCTTGTGGGAATCTGAATCCCGTACACCGAAAGCGCCAGGTAGGCGTATAGCTTCTGAATGATGGCGAGCACTTCCGGGCGTGCCTCCAAGGTGTTGTCGACGGCAGGGTAGTCGCGCACGGTCTGATGCCGCTTGGCTGTGAGCACCATCTCGTCCAGTTCGCGTTCGATTTCCGCATGGATCTCGCGGCCGTCGGATCGCGACAGCCCGTCGATGCCGGCGTCGCACAGGGCGAACTGCGTGCTGTAGACCAGCGGATGCATGCGCGAATCCAGTGCGAGATGTCCCAGGAAACCTTGCGCGTAGGCTTCGCCCACCGGGCGCTCGTCGTCGTCCAGAATGTCGAGGGACCTGCGCAGCGCAACGACAAGGTCGTTCGTGTGCTCCTTGTGCATACGGCTTCCCAGTTTGTGCAGCGAATGCATGGCCGGGTTGATAGCCAGGAAAAACAACGGGTCGGGTCCTTGGTTGCCCAACAGGAAGGCATCGCGCTCGTCGAGCGTCGAGTTCTCCATGGTTCCGAACGCGTCGAGCACGTCGCGTCCGAAGAAATCGTGTGTGAGTATCGCAGGCAAAGCACAAGCTCCTTGGTCCGAATGCGTCTGGTCAATCTTATACAATGGGGATGTGCTTGAAAACGGATATGCACAAAGGTGACAAAAGCGGCATGCTGGTATCGGCTCTCGGCGGCGTGCGGTGGCGTACGGCGGCGTGCGGTGGCGCATGGCCGCCGCGGGCGCCATGCAGCGGTGAACGGCGGCTGCGCGCGATGACGTCCGTTCGCCGCGTGGGGTTCCGTTGGCGGTTGCGGTCAGCTCGCGAAAGGGTTTAGAGAAGACATGATGCAAACTTGGACAAAAGCGGTGCAGCGCGTGTGCGCACTCGCCCTTGCTTGCTTGGTGGCGCTGGCGGCGTGCGCGTGCACACCTGTTTCTGGCGG
>CAMORQ010000065.1 GCA_946623915.1 uncultured Coriobacteriaceae bacterium
GGTTTTCGGGCAAAGCTATTTCCCGTTTGCCGGTAAGATAGTCGGCGGTAATCGAGTCTTGTTTCATAAGCTCGGTCGGCGTTCCTTGCGCGACCACGAAACCGCCGTGTTCACCCGCTCCCGGCCCGATGTCAAGGACGTAGTCGGCATGACGGATGGTTTCTTCGTCGTGCTCGACGACGATCACGGTGTTACCGAGGTCCCGAAGCTTCTCGAGTGTGCCGATCAGCCGTTCGTTGTCCCGCTGATGCAAGCCAATGGAAGGTTCGTCGAGGATGTAGAGAACCCCCATGAGGCCAGCGCCTATCTGCGTCGCCAACCGAATGCGTTGGGCTTCGCCGCCAGAGAGAGTAGCCGTGGCACGCTCCAGGGTAAGGTAGTCCAACCCCACGTCCACGAGGAAACGGAGACGCGCGCGTATCTCTTTGACGATAGGAGCTGCAATCTGCTCGAGCGGGCCTTCGAAGGTTAGGTTTTCGAAGAACCTAAGCGAATCTATCGCGCTCATCTCGCATACTTCGTGGATGTTCTTCCCGTTCACGGTGACTGCGAGGATTTCCGGCTTGAGCCTCATCCCATGGCAGGTGGCACAGGGTATGACGCTGAAGTACTGTTGGAGTTTTTCACGTTGACGGTCGGACTGGGCTTCGCGGAAGCGATGCATCACCGCTTCGCAAATGCCGTCCCACTCGATGTACCAATAGGTCTCGCGGCCGTCTACGGTAACGTAGTCGACGCGGATCTTCTCATCGTGGATTCCGAACAGCAACGCGTCTTGAGCTTTGCGCGTCATGTCCTCCCACGGCGTGTCCGCATCGTATCCGAGATGCGCGGCGACTGCGCGCAACACCTGCGGATAGTAGTTGCCGGTAGTGAATGGCGCGACGACGCCTTCGTTAAGCGATAGCGATGGGTCGGGTATGACCAGAGACGGATCCACTTCGTCGCGGCTGCCGATGCCTGAGCAATCAGGACATGCACCGTACGGTGCGTTGAAGCTGAAATCCCTTGGATGAAGCTCGTCCATGGAATGGCCGTGCTCGGGGCACGCGAGGGCCAAGCTGTACGAATGCATTTCATCGGTGTCGGACAGCAGAACGGCGACGCGCCCTTCTGCTATGCGCGTCGCGGTTTCGACCGCTTCCGCTATGCGCAGAAGCGATTCCTGCTTGATGACGACCCTGTCCGTGACGACTTCGATGGTGTGCTTGAACTTCTTGTTCAGTTTTATCGGTTCCTCGTCGAGGCGCATGACATCTCCATCGACGCGCACGCGCGCGAACCCTTCTTTGCGCAAATCATCGAAGAGCTTGGTAAACTCGCCTTTGCGCCCGACGACCACCGGAGCAAGGATGAGGGCCTTCACGTCTTGGCCGAGTGAAAGAATTTCGTCGGCCACCTGGTCTGTGGTGGCCGCACGGATCTCGCGTCCGCATTCGGGACAATGGGGAACGCCCGTGCGCGCGAAAAGCAAGCGCAGATAGTCGTATATTTCCGTGACGGTGCCCACGGTAGAGCGAGGATTCTTGCTCGTGGTCTTCTGGTCGATCGAAACAGCGGGCGACAAGCCGTCAATGCTGTCGAGGTCGGGCTTGCTCATTTGTCCGAGGAACATGCGTGCGTAACTGGATAAAGACTCCACGTAACGGCGCTGCCCTTCTGCGTATATGGTGTCGAATGCAAGCGAGCTTTTTCCCGAGCCTGACAGCCCCGTGATCACCACGAGCTTGTCGCGTGGGATTTCGACGTCGATGTCTTTCAGGTTGTGCTCGCGGGCACCCTTGATGACGATACTGTTCTGAGCCATGGTCTGCACTGCTCCTGACGCGCTGGTGTTTGCAAACTCTTATTGTACCAATATATTAGATACGAACAAGTGTTTGTTAGCTGCGCGGGTGCGATTGTGCGTAAACTTTCTTTAAACGGTCCGCCGAAAGATGCGTGTAGAGCTGTGTTGTCGAAAGGCTGCTGTGGCCGAGCATCTCCTGCACGCTCCTTAAATCCGCCCCTCCCTCTAGGACATCGCTCGCGAAAGTGTGCCGCATGTCATGGGGCGTGTAGTCGGCCGATACGCCCGCGCTGACCAGAGTCGACTTGAACATCTTGCGAATGGCGTCTGTGCTCATCTGGTTACCACGCGTCGACACGAAAAAGAAGTCGCTCGCACCCTTTTTCCCAAGAAGCGCAGGTCTGGCGTGCTGCTGGTAGTGGCGCATGGTGTCGAGTGCGAGCCTATGGACGAACACAATACGTTCTTTGCTCCCCTTTCCGAACACGCGCACGCACCCTTGCGTGTAGTCGACGCTTACCGTGCGCAGAGAAGACGCTTCCGACACGCGCGCCCCGGACGCATAAAGAAACTCGAGGATGGCCTGATCGCGAACTTCCGCAGCGCTGCGCTCTCGGTACGCGCCCGTATCGTCGAACGGAGCGTGAACTAGCAGGATTTTTTTCATGTCCGAAGACGATATGCGATGCGGAAGCGTTTTATCCTCCTTGATCGACATCAGCACATCGGCCGGATTTTCCTTTGCATGCCCCGCGATCATCGCCCATGTGAAAAAGGTACGCAAGGCGCTCAAGCGTCGGTTGATGGTGGTCCTTGCATAACGGGCCTGGTCGAGCTCGGCAAGATACCGGCGGAGCTGCCGGTGGGATACGGTAGTCGGATCGAGCTTGGAGCGCGATGCCCACGCACCGAAGTCGTTCAGGTCTATTCGGTAGCCTCTGATCGTGTTTGGCGAGGCGTTCCGTTCGACGACCATGTCCGAGCAGAACAGATCGATTAGTTCAGAAAACCCTTTGTCGACGCGCTCCGTCATCGCTGCAGCAATCCTTTTGATACGAGCTGGCTGACGTATTCGTCAAGGGCTTCGGAAGCGCGTGCGGCGTACGCGTGGTACCGGTCGCGTTTGTTGCGCACCGAGCGCTCCAACGGTTCGATGATACCGAAGTTTACGTGCATAGGCTGATAATCTTTGACGTTGGCGTCAGTGGCGTATGCGAGCAGAGAACCGTAGACAGTGCTGCGGGGCAAAGACGGGGCCTCTACCCCCTTTAGGAGTGCATGCACCTCGATTGCGGCGTTAAGCCCCGATCTTATGGCTTCGCAATACCCTTCGGTTCCCGAAATCTGACCGGCCAAGAACACGTTGGTGCCGTCCGCATGCGCATGAATGGCCAAACGTTGACGTGCGTCCATGACCCGGGGACTGTCTAGAAAGGTGTTCCGATGCATCACGCCGTAGCGCGCGAATTCCGCGTTGCCCAAGCCGGGAATCATCCGAAACACGCGTTCCTGTTCAGGAAACGTAAGGTTGGTCTGAAAACCCACGAGATTGAACGACTGGCCATATTTGTCTTCAGAGCGCAGCTGGACCGCCGCCCAAGGGCGCTTGCCGGTCCTTGGGTCTTGCAACCCAACGGGTTTGAGCGGACCGAAACGTGGGGCATCCGCCCCCGACCGTGCGATTTCCTCGATAGGCTGGCATGCCTGGAATAGGTCCTTTGATTCGAAATCGCGGGATATGGCCCGCTTGGCGTTCACCAACTCTTCGATAAACCGGTCGTATTCTTCTTTCGAGAAAGGTGCGTTCAGGTAGTCGCCCTGGCCTTCCTCGTACCTGCTTTGCGAGAAGACGATGTCTCTGTCAAGCGAATCGGCCATGACGATGGGGGCTGCGGCGTCGAAGAAGGCCATGTTCGCAGATCCCGATGCTTCCCTAAGCCACGAAGCGAAAGCGTCGGTGGTCAAGGGCCCGGTTGCGACAACTATCGCGTCGAAGGGACCGATTGCATCCCCCGTCTCGAGCATCACGCAGCCATTATCCTCAATAGATGCAGCTGCATGTCGCACGACATTCACGTAAGGAGACTGGCCGATGGCTTCGGTGACGCTCTTGGCGAATTCCATCCGATCGACAGCCAAGGCTCCTCCTGCTGCAACACGGGTTTCAAGGGCCATTCCGTACAGGGAAGACCCGAGAGCACCTAGTTCTACCTTCAGCATCCCCGCAGCCGAATCGGGTTTTTCGCTCTTAAGGGAATTCGAACAAACGAGCTCGGCGAAAAGATCCGTGGAGTGAACGGGCGAAGTGGACTCGGGCCGTGCCTCAACAAGGGTGCATTGCACCCCACGCTTGGCAAGCTGCAGAACAGCTTCGCTCCCGGCAAGCCCGCCGCCTATTACGCAAACAGAGTTTTCCATACCGTGATAATAGCGCAATCATGGGGCTTGGTGCTACAAGGACGCCGGACCGTATCTGCCATCGGGGAACCGCGCTACCACCCCCTTGGCTTCTAGTTCGACGAGCCGCGTACGCAACCACGCCGCAGGGTCGCTGGCGTGTTCTCGGGGAGCATCGACTGCAACGAGAATATCGTCTAAACGCATGGGTTGGGCACGAAGGGCTGCAAGGAGTTGGTCAGAGTTCTCGGCTGGGTCCTTCCCATCTGCGCACGGCGTGCACCTGAGCGTTCCGAACAGCGAGAACATAACGTCTTCGAACGTTTCGTCGTCGATGATCGGTGTTGCACCCTGGTAGAGCAGCTTGTTCGAACCGGCGGATGTCCTGGAGGTTATGGCGCCGGGAACAACGAGGACCTCCCTGTTGGAATCAAGCGCGTCGTCTGCAGTCGAAAACGTTCCCGAAGGAAGGCCGGCTTCGACGATGAGAACCGCACGCGAGCAACCGGCGATTATCCTGTTCCGCTCGCGGAACGTGAATGGAAGAGCGGGATAGTCCCAATCGCGCTCGGACACCACGGCTCCCCCTGCATCGATGATTTCCTGGAAAAGACGGAAATGCGTGGAAGGGTACACCTGGTCGCAGCCGCCCCCAAGGATAGCGACGGTGCGTCCGCCAGCGTCGAGTGCAGCGCGATGAGCACGCGAGTCGCATCCATACGCTCCTCCCGATATGACGGTTACACCTTTCTGCGCAGCGATGGCAGAAAACCTTTCCGCGCAAGCGAGACCGTAGGGCGTGGCCTTGCGTGCGCCAATGACAGCAAGGCCATCCCGTAGGCAATCGGGTTCGCCAATTACGTACAGCCGTTCCGGAGGGCGTTCGATGTCGAGCAGCTGGCTGGGGTAATCTTTGGCGAAACGCTCGACGACGTGGCGCTCCCCCTTCAGCCTGGGACCCGCATAGAGCTTGAACGTGCGCCCGCCATGCTTCACCGTGCTATCGTCTATGTAGGTGAAATTCGATCCGCTTGTCATGCTGTCAAACCCCCTGCCTCAAGCGAATCGGAGCCGCGCAAGCGCAACGTGACCGCTTCGGCGATATGCTCGACGCTCACCTTTTCGCAAAGCTCCATGTCCGCAATGGTCCGCGCAACGCTGAGAGTGCGCATGATGGCTCGACCGCTGAGGACATTCCCTGATGAAACCTCTTTGAAAAACGACATCGTTGCGCCGTCCATGCCGCATTCCTCCACAAGCGACGCGACGCTTCTCGGACGACTGCCGGCATCGCTTCTCGCAAAACGTCTGTAAGCGAATTCGCGTGCAGCCAGCACGGCCTCGCGCATCGAATTCGATGACGAGGCGGCATCTCCGGCAACCACGTCTTCGAAATCGCTCCTCCAAACATCGATGCACATATCGAACCGGTCGATGAGCGGACCGCCGATGCGGCTCTGGTAGGCAGACACCTTCGATATGGGGCACGTGCATTCTTTTTGCTTGTCACCGAAATAGCCGCATGGGCACGGATTGCTTGATGCGACGAGCATGAAACGCGCGGGCATCACGACGTTCCCATCCGCCCTGGTGATGGTTACCTTGCCGTCTTCCATAGGCTGACGGAGACCCTGCAGGACATTCCTGGAAAACTCGGGCAGCTCGTCAAGCATGAGGACACCGTTATGCGCAAGGGAAACTTCGCCCGGGCGTATGGGGTTGCCGCCACCGATGAGCCCCGCCAAGGTTGCCGAATGGTGTGGGGACCTGAAAGGCCGTACGCCTCTGAGGATCGAATCTATCGATTCTCCGGCAACCGATGCGATGCGCGCCGATTCTGCTATTTCATGCGCAGTCAGTTCGGGCAGAATCGTTGGCAAGCGCATTGCCAGCATGGTCTTGCCCGAACCGGGAGGGCCCATCATCATGATTCCGTGATTGCCCGCAGCCGCTATCTGCAACGCGCGTTTTGCCTGCACATGGCCTCCGACGTCCGAGAAATCGACCGTAGCTGCGTCCGTTTCCACAGGATAGGCCGCAGGGAGCCCGAACTCTCCTTCGAAAAAGGACTGGAGCGATGTGCATGTATGCACGATGCACGCCTTGGTGATGTTTTTCAGAGCATCGTACGTAGGGGCGCACAATAGCTCGAGACCCTGTTCGAAAGCGCACATCTGGAAGGCCACCAAGCCGTTTACCGGGCGGATTGTGCCATCGAGGGACAACTCTCCGACAACCATTTTGTTGTGCAGGAAATCGCCCGGAACCTGTCCTAGCGCGGCGAGCAGGGCGACCGCCATAGGGAAATCGAAACCCGAACCGGTCTTGCGGACGTAGCTTGGCGCAAGATTGAACACGATCTTTTCGCCGGGCAGGCGCATCCCGCAGCTTCGAAGCGCAGCGCGGACTCGCTCACGCGATTCGTGAATGACCGTATCGGGCATACCGACGATGGTGAAACCGGGCATGCCCGAAGACACGATCACCTCGACGCGCACAGGGATGGCCTCTGACCCGCGAATGGTTGCGCTTGTCACGCAGAATCTTCTCGTCGCGTTCATGGCTACGCGCCGCAATCGCAACTGAGCACGTTGCGGTGGAACTTCATAAGCGCGTGCTCGTTAGGAAGAACGTTTATGGATATGACGTCGAATGTGACTCCGGTATCGAAACCGTCATAGGAGCTGAGGAAGATCTCTGCCATCGTTTCGTACCGCTGACGTTTCTTGGCGTCCACCGCTTCGGCAGGGAAGCCGTGCCCTTCCCCCATGCGCGTCTTCACCTCGATGAAATGTATCGCTTCATCGTCTTCGGCAATTATGTCGGCCTCTCCCGCACAGCACTTCCAGTTCCGCTCGATGATGCTGAACCCCCGCCTGCTGAGGAAACTGACAGCGACGTCTTCTCCTTTGGCTCCAAGGTTGATGTTATGCATGTTCTTCTTTTTACGTTGCCGAGGTTTCTGTTTGTGCTCTCCCGACCCCTCGACATTGGTTTCGCATTCCAGTTTTCCGGGCTTCGTTTTCGATTGCGCCATATGCGCCTCCTTTCCTTCTTCTTCCACGCTATCGGTGAAAGCACCCGGAAAGCACACTCGAACGTACCCGGAAATGTGCAATCAAAGCACCCAGAAACATCAACGAAAACTAACGACTGCGTCCCCAGAAACGCCTTAGCGCAGGCAAATATTATGCTTCAGCAAGGGAGAAGCTAGAAAAGCGTCTCCTGAAGAAAAGCAGAACAGAACGAACGCCGATGAATGGGAGAAAGGCCGAATTCCCTAATGGCGCTCTGATGCTCTTCGGTCGCATACCCCTTGTTGCGGTCGAATCCGTACTGGGGATAGATTGCAGATTGTTCGACCATGAAATCGTCGCGTTCAACCTTGGCGACAATCGACGCGGCCGCGATGCTAGCGCACAGACTGTCGCCCTTTACTACGTTGCGCTCCCTCGGATCGATGTGGAGGGGATTGCCGTCAATCAGGACGCAATCGATGGACGCGCCAGACGCTTCGACGGAGGAAAGCGCGTGGGCAAAGGCATGTTTCAGGGCCTTGCCCATTCCCATCGCGTCTATTTCCGACGGCTCGACGAAATGCACGGTCCATGCAAGTGCTGCGCTTTTGATGTTTTGTGCGATTTCGCGACGGCGTTGTTCGGGTATCTGCTTGGAATCGTCAAGCCCCTCGATGAATATGTCATCTGGCAAAACGACGGCACCGACGCATAACGGACCTGCGAGTGGCCCGCGGCCCACCTCGTCGAGCCCGACTATTGTCCCCGTCGAAAAACCTCGCTCGTACGAATACAGCCCTTGGAGCCGCTGCCGTTCGGCATATTCCCTTTCCAGCCTTGCCCTGCCCCGCTCGAGCGCACGGATGATTCCGAGACGCGTGTCGCATGCAAGCGCTCTCTCAAGGCTAGCGAATTCGTCTGCATCGGCAGCCTGGATTCTAGCTACAAGGTCGGCAACGGTCTGTGTGCGGAGTTTCATACGGGAAGTATACGCTTGAAACGCGCTTTAGAGAAATGAAAAGCCCGCTTGCGCGGGCTTCGTTTCCAAGAAAGATGATTAGCGGAATGCCTTTTCCTTGATCTTGGCCGATTTTCCGACCTTGTCGCGTAGGTAGTACAGCTTAGCGCGCTTGACATCGCCTTGGCGCACCACTTCGATCTTGTCGATCTTGGGGCTGTGCACAGGGAACGTACGCTCGACGCCGACCGAGAAGCTGATCTTGCGGACGGTGAACGTTTCGCGGTTGCTGGCCCCATGACGGCGGATGACGTCGCCCTGGAACACCTGGATGCGCTCGCGGTTGCCTTCCGTGATGCGATAATGCACCTTCACGTTGT
>CAMORQ010000066.1 GCA_946623915.1 uncultured Coriobacteriaceae bacterium
CATCTTCATCGAGACGCTCGGCAACCCCAACAGCGACATCCCCGACATCGACGCAGTCGCGGCCATCGCGCACGCACACGGCATTCCGCTCGTCGCAGACAACACGTTCGCCACTCCCTACCTGCTGCGCCCCATCGAGCATGGCGCCGACATCGTCGTGCATTCCGCAACCAAGTTCATCGGCGGGCACGGCACGACCTTGGGCGGGATAATCGTCGACGGCGGCACCTTCGACTGGAAGAAAGCCGGCGGCTTCGCGCCTATCGCCGATGCGAATCCTAGCTACCACGGCGTGTCCTTCGCCGACGCCGCGGGGCCGGCGGCGTTTGCCACCTACATCCGCGCGATCCTGTTGCGTGACATGGGCGCGTGCATATCCCCATTCAACGCGTTCTTGCTGTTGCAAGGAGTCGAAACGCTGTCCCTTCGTCTGGAGCGTCACGCCCAAAACACGAAAGCGGTGGTGGATTTCCTGGCAGGACATCCCCTGGTCGAGCGCGTCAACCACCCCGGCCTGCCCGACCATCCGCAGCACGATTTGTACCAGCGCTACTTCGCAGGTGGCGGCGGCTCCATCTTCACCTTCGACGTGAAAGGCGGACAGGAGGCAGCGCACCGTTTCATAGACGCACTGGAAGTGTTCAGCCTGCTCGCAAATGTGGCCGATGTGAAAAGCTTGGTCATCCATCCCGCCACAACCACTCATTCGCAGCTGACCGACGAAGAGCTTGCTGAATCGGGCATCAACGCCGGCACCGTGCGGCTGTCGGTCGGGACCGAACACATAGACGACATCATCGCGGACCTGGAACGCGGATTCGCGGCGATATAATGAACCGAACCGAGAAGGAGATTCCCATGACACGCATATACACTTCTGCCGACCAGCTTATCGGCGGCACGCCCCTACTGGAACTCGGACATATCGAATCGGAGCTGCAACTGCAGGCGACGCTGCTGGCCAAGCTGGAGCTGTTCAACCCCGCCGGCTCGGTGAAGGACCGCATCGCGAAAGCCATGATCGAAGACGCCGAGGAGCGCGGCTTGCTTGCACCCGGCGCCACTATCATCGAACCTACGAGCGGCAATACCGGCATCGGGCTGGCGGCCGTGGCGGCAGCGAAAGGTTACCATGTGGTGCTCACCATGCCCGAAACCATGTCGGTGGAGCGCCGCGCACTGGCCGCTGCCTACGGGGCCGAAATCGTGCTGACACCAGGCACGGAAGGCATGCAGGGCGCGGTGGACGCGGCCGAGCGCCTGGCTGCCGAAACGCCGGGCTCCATCGTGGCCGGGCAGTTCGTGAACCCTGCCAATCCCGCTGCGCACCGTGCGACCACCGGACCAGAGATCTGGGAGGACACGGATGGCGCCGTGGATATCTTCGTCGCCGGCGTGGGCACGGGTGGCACACTCACGGGCGTAGGCGGCTACTTGAAGGAGCGCAAGCCCGGCGTGCAAGTGGTCGCCGTGGAGCCAGCCGGTTCTCCCCTGCTCTCCGCCGGCAGTGCAGGCCCGCACAAGATCCAGGGCATCGGCGCAAACTTTGTTCCCGAGGTATTGGACACGCAGATCTACGACGAGATTATTCCCGTGGAAAACGACGACGCCTTCGAGACGACTCGCCTGATTGCGCGCAGCGAAGGCGTGCTCGTAGGCATTTCGTCGGGCGCGGCGGCATGGGCAGCCATCCAGCTGGCCAAGCGCCCCGAAAACGCCGGCAAGACCATCGTGGCCCTCCTCCCCGACACCGGCGAGCGCTACCTGTCCACACCTTTGTTCGCACTGGAGTAAGCACGAACGAGGGACGCACCGCGCACCCGCCCAGAGCAGACGCGTGTGCGAAATCCCCGCTCACGCACTCGTCCGTCCCCGTTCACGCGCCTGCGTACGACATCTGCCAAACGAGGATGCCGACGAACACCGCATCGACCAGAACGATCGCGGCAAGACACACCACGCGGGCTGCCTGGGGGCTGCGCACGCCGTTCACGAGTCCGATGCTCCACAGCTTTTCGGAGAAAATGCCACACAGGGCCACGACGATGTTGGCGAATGTGAGCAAAGCCGCGAGCAGCATGTCGTCGGTCTTGCTGCCCCAACCATCCACCACGCCGTCGAACCCCATATGCATGGGCACGGTGTCGGGAAGGAACGCGGCGATGGCAATGGCTCCTAGCCACAGCGGGACCAAGCCAAGTACCACCATCGCCACGTTAAGCGCGATTTTCATCCACTCCTACCCCAGTTTTTCGGCAAGCAGCTGGTTGATCAGCTTCGGATTGCCCTGGCCAGCCATCTCCTTCATGCACTGACCGACGAAGAAGCCCAGCAGGCCGGTTTTGCCACCGCGGTACTCTTCCACCTTGTCGGGGTTGGCGGCCAACACCGCATCCACCACCGCTTCTATCGCGCCGGTGTCGGAGACCTGCTTCATGCCGCGCTCTTCCACGATGGCAGCAGGATCCTTGTCCTCGGCAAAGACCGCTTCGAGCACTTCTTTTTCCTGCTTGGACGAGATGGCGTCGCTGGCGCGAATGGCCACCAGCTCGACTGCGCGTGCAGGGGTCAGGGGGCAACTAGCCAGGTCGAAGGCCTCGTCGGCGCTGCGGCGGGCGGCCAGGTCGTTGATGATCAGGTTCGCAAGCGGCTTCGCCAGCGCCTCGGCATCAGGACCGGCTTCGGCCATGCCGACCTCGAAGAACGACGCGGTTTCGCGGTGCTCTATGACATGACGCGCGTCGTAGGCGGAAAGACCCCAGACGCGCTGGAACCGCGCGACCTTCTGGTCGGGAAGCTCGGGAAGCTTCGCGCGCACGCCTTCGATGAATTCGTCGGACAGGTCGTAGGGCGCCAGATCCGGATCAGGGAACATACGGTAGTCGTCGGCGGTTTCCTTCACGCGCATGGTGATGGTGTGCTTGGCGCCCGGATCCCAGTGACGCGTTTCCTGCACCACCGTGCCACCTGCTTCGAGCACTTCGGCCTGACGGCAAATCTCATAGGCAAGCGCGTCGTGGAGCGCCTTGAAACTGTTGATGTTCTTCATTTCCGTGCGCGTGCCGAACTCGGTTTCGCCGCGGCGGCGCAGGGATATGTTGCCGTCGGCGCGCATGGAGCCCTCTTCCAGGCTGCAGTCGGAAATGCCCAGGCTCAAGTAGACCTGGCGCAGCTTCTGCATGAACAGGCGCGCCTCTTCGGGCGTGCGCAGGTCGGGCTCGGTGACCAGTTCCATGAGCGGCGTGCCCGCGCGGTTGTAGTCCACCAGCGAATGGGTGGCGCCGTCGATGCGCCCTTCCCCGCCCCCGATATGGACCATCTTGCCGGCGTCTTCTTCCATGTGAATTCGCGTGATGCCGATGTGGGTGGTGTATCCGGTTTCGGTGCGCGTGGCGGCTTCCACCTGCTGCCCCACTTCCAGATCGCGCACGTCCAGGCGCTCTTCGGCGCCTTTGCCGTCCACGTCCAAATCCAGCCACCCGCGCATGGCAAAGGCTTTCGGTCCTTGGGTGGTCTGGAAATTCTTGGCCATGTCGGGGTACATGTAACCCTTGCGGTAGAACATGGTGTGCTTTTCGATGTCACAGTTGGTGGCAAGGCCTGCAAGCACGATACTTTCGATAGCGGCCTTGTTGGGAACGGGCAAGGCACCTGGCAGCCCCAAGCACACCGGGCAGGTGTGCGTGTTGGGCTCCGCGCCAAACTCCAGCTTGCAACCGCAGAACATCTTGGTTTCCAGCTCGGTCAGCTCGCAATGTATCTCCAGGCCGATAACCGCTTCCCAGTCGCGCAGGACTTCTTCCATCGTTTTCATTTAGGCACCTACCTTTCCGTCGGCGAAGGCAGGCGCAATCGGAGCCGGGCCGTATTCGCGCTCGATGGCAGCAGCCACCCGCAGCATGTTCTCGTCCTTGAACCACGGGCAGATAAGCTGGGCGCTCGCCGGCAGACCGCTGTCGGCGCTCAAGCCCAGCGGCACGCTCATGCCGCCGTTGCCCGCGATGTTGATCGAAATGGTGAAAATGTCAGACAGGTGCATGGTGTTCGGGTCGGTGATTTCGCCGAACTTGAACGCCGTGCGAGGGCTGGTGGGAGCCAGGATGCAGTCGCATTCGCCGAACGCCATGCGGTAGTCGTCGGTGATCAGCGTGCGCACCTGCTGGGCAGGATAGTAGTAGGTATCGTACACGCCTGCCGAAAGCAGGTAGGAGCCCAGCAAGATGCGCCTTTGCGCTTCCTGCCCGAACCCGAACGCGCGGCTTGCTTCGTACTGGCTGCCCAAGTCCGCATGACCCGGATCGCGGTAGCCGTAACGAACGCTGTCGAAACGCGACAGGTTCGAAAATGCCTCGCACGGTCCGATGACGTAGTAAGCGCTCATGGCAGCCGCCGCATTGGGCAGCTCCACTTCCACGATTTCGGCACCTTGCGCGGCCAGCTTTTGAATCGCCGCGAGCACCGCCTCGCCCACTTCGGGCTCCAGGCCCGGCGCCGTCATGAACTCGGGCACCACGCCGATGCGCATGCCTGCAACGCCTTCGTCGAGATTGGCGGTGAAGTCGGTTTCACAGGGCTGGCTCGTGCAGTCGAGGGGGTCGTGGCCCACCAGTGCGTTCAGGGCAAGCGCCGCATCGCGAACATTGCGGGCAAACGGCCCCACTTGATCGAGCGAGGACCCAAACGCCACGACGCCGTAGCGGCTGACCAGTCCGTACGTTGGCTTGATCCCGATCACGCCGCAGAAACTTGCGGGCTGGCGAATGGAACCGCCGGTGTCGGAACCCAATGTGACGTGCACCATGCCAGATGCCACCGCAGCCGCACTACCACCCGAAGACCCGCCTGGCACGCGCTCCAAATCCCACGGATTCTTGGTCGTGCCGAACGCGCTCGTCTCCGTTGACGACCCGAACGCGAACTCGTCCATGTTCAGCTTGCCCATCGGCAGCCCGCCTGCGTCCACAATCCGCTGCACGCACGTGGCGGTATAGGCGCTGTCGTAGTTTTCCAGCATGCGCGAACCGCACGTAGTGCGCGTGCCCAGCAGGTTCATGTTGTCCTTGAACGCCACCGGCACGCCTGCAAGAGGACCCATTTCGTCGAACGTCCCCGACGACACGGCGGAATCTAGCGCATCGGCAGCGGCGAGCGCCATGTCGGGAGTGGTCTGCAAAAACGCATTCACCTTGGCGTCTGCGGCCCCGATGCGCTCGATGGCGGCCAGGGCCACTTCGCGCGCGGTGAATTCTTTGGCGGCAATTCCGCTACGGATGGCGTCAACCGAAAGGGCGCTGTAATCGAATGCGGCCATGCTACGCATCACCCCCGCCCAGGATGGAAGGAATGAGGAAACTGCCGTCTTGAGCGGCTGGTGCGTTAGCCAGGGCTTCCTTCTGCGTGAAGCTGGGCGTTTCCACGTCGTCGCGCATCACGTTGGACAGGTCGCCTATCGGATGAAACGTAGGCTCGACACCTTCCAGGTCGTATTCGGTGATGGGCTTCAGGCTTTCGATGATGTTGTTCAGGTCCTCCGTCATCTGAGGAAGATCGTCATCGGCAAGCCCAATGCGCGCATACTCCGCCATGCGACGCACGTCGCGTTCGGTCACATGCTGTGTCATTGGCGATTCCTTTGCTCGAAAAGATACCCGCCCATGATACTAGATTGAGCTACCACCTGCCATACGCCACACAGTCCATGCATGGAAGACAGCCCCAAGGAGCACAAGCGCACATACCCAGGGAACGGCGCCACATAATCGCCCTCATGCCAGGTGCGGCCCGCTTGACGATGCAGCAAACCGCCTGGCACACAACGGGTGCCTAGTCCTTCTGAATCAGTCCATTCAGATAGGTGATGATGTCCATGGACTCGTACATGGGCTCACCGTCGACCACGAGGCAGGGAACCTGGGATTTGCCGCCGAGCGCGACTAGGTCGTCGCGATTCGTGCCTTCGTAGATGCTACGATGCTCCATTTCGATTCCGGCATTATCCATGAATCGATCCACGCGTGCGCAGTAGGGGCAGCCGGGCATCATATATATGTACATGTTCTCGAACGTCACAGCAGTTCCTTTCATACGGAGTTTTCGCCATTATCGCATGGGACGGACGTGAAAACTGCAACCAAATCACACTTCACAACGGCGTAACGGCGGCGTGAAGGAAATGCGTACGCGCACAATTGCACTACGGCAAAGCAGTAAAATAGCGAGCTGCCGCAGAAAAGCGGAACAACATAGAGTACAAGGGGTATTCAATGGACCTGCTGTCATCGTTTTCTTCTCTGACCGACGTCTTGCACGCGCTATCGCAAGCGCTGCTTGTTCCCGACATCATCCTTTTGCTGCTGTTCGCAGGCTACGCGCTGTTCTGCATCGGCAGCATCATCATGGAATACTTCACCGAACGGCGCAATTTCAAGATCGCCATGCCGAGGTTTTTGGCCGACCTCATGTCGGCAAGCGAGACCACCATCCCCGAAGTCGTTCGTGCATCAGGGTTGCTGAATCGCCAGAAGACGGCGTTGCTGACCGTCTACGACTACCGTACGCTTCCGGGAGATGCGCTGCTTGCGCTGGTCCGCCGCACCGTGCAGGCCGAAGAGACGCGCTACAGCCGCATCACCGGTCGCAACAACACTGCCGCGAAGATCAGCCCAATGCTGGGCCTTATGGGCACGCTGATTCCCCTGGGTCCGGGCGTTGCCGCTTTGGGTCAGGCCGACCCCACCCTGCTTTCGAGTTCGCTGCTGATCGCGTTCGACACCACGGTTGCAGGCCTTGCCGTCGCCGCCGTGTGCATGGCTGTGGGCAAAATCCGCAGCACGTGGTACAACGACTACCTGTCCGCCCTGGAAAGCGGCATGGCCACCTTGCTCCAGAAGATCGAGGACATGCGCGCCGACGGAACCTTGGAAGCGACAGAGCCCACCGACTACGCATTCATGTTCGAACAGGGGCTGAAAAGCGATTCGAGCAAGAAAAGCGGCGCCGCCCCAGCGAACGAAGATGCCTCCGAACCCCAGTCCGAAGCTGGCAAAGACGCTTCTGGCAACGCCAACTCCAGCGACGCGGAAGAAGAAACCTCAAGCCCCTGGCGCACCACGACAAGTGCGGCAGGCGACGGCGCACCCACCGCGACCGGGACGCAAGACGTCATCGGCGCCAAAACGGCAACCTCGCCCGAATCGACCGGCGCCCACAGCGCTGTCAACACTTCTGGCATGCCGGGCGGCACTTCCTACAGGTTCGCCACGTCGGGGGCTCGCCCTTCGGGAGCCGGCACCACGGGGAGCAGCACGGCGCCGTTCACCCCAAGTCGGCCAAGCGGCACACCGAGCCATGCGGCTCCATCCTATCTTGCCAGCAGCGCAGCTGCCGGCGCCGGCGCAGGTGCGGCTGGCAGCGCTTTGTCCGGACGCGCAACAAACGAAGAAGACGGCTCCGACGCGACCGGCAACGATGCAGCCGATTCCTCGTCTTCCGAAAACCCGACGCAACGCACCTGGTAGGAGAGCGCTATGTCAAGCTATTTCAGCAACCGCACAAGCTTCCGGTCCCACGGATTCGACGAGGACGTAGATCCCATGACATCCATGAGCGGCATCGGCGATGTGATGCTGGTGTTCGCCTGCGGCCTGATGACGGCACTCGTAGTGGCATGGAGCGTCGACCTGGGCCAATTTTCCCAGGTGGAAGTGGGTGAACAAATCGAAGACTTCCAAACAGGAGGAGAAGAGACGGCTCCGGGCGAAGAATCGTATATAGAGATGGGAACCGTCTACATGGATCCGACGACCGGCGAATACTTCCTGCTGGAAGATGCCGCGTCGGGCGGGACGACCCCGCAGTAAAGCCGAGCACGAAGAAGGTGTGACCGTTCGTCATGAAGCGAAGCCAGGTAACATATCGCACGCGCATTGCACGCACGAGCAACGAAGGACGCAACGTCGCCGCGGCCCTGCTGCCGATTTCGGCGAAAATACTCCGCATAACTTTGGTGTTCATGCTCACGTTCTTCAGCACGTCGACTCTGCAACGCCACCTCGCCTACGGTTCGGAAGTCGACCCTGCGGTGGAAGCGCCCATCGAGGAAGGCACGCCGGAGGTCCCCGTCGAGGAAGGCACAGAAGTTGTCCCTTCTGGCGAAGAGCAGGTTCCCGACGCCACCCAACCGCAAGACCAAACGGAAGGCGAAGCTTCTTCCGATGCTGCCGAGGTGGCCACCACCACCTACCCGTACGTGAAAACGGTCGAGATTCTGCGCGAAGACGGCACGCAGTTCGAAGCGAACGCGCGCCAACTCGATCTGTACCGCGACACGCCGGTCACCTACAACCTGAACGCACGCGTCCATGTCGTGCCCGAACCCGGCCGCGAAGGAACGCCTGACGAATACATCGTTACGCCCAAAAACGGCCTATCGAAGCAAACGAACGGCGCCCTGCCCGACCTGAAATGGCTTATCAGGGACTTCGACCCCAACGCCGAAAGCGCCGGCATCCCGAT
>CAMORQ010000067.1 GCA_946623915.1 uncultured Coriobacteriaceae bacterium
GAGCCGACGCTGCGGGCCGCGGTGCTGTTTTCGCCAATCGGCGCCTGTTTTGGCAATTCAATACGGTTGTGAGGGTTTTTTGGCCCCTAAACAGCCTCACAACTGGGTTGAATTGCCAAAACAGGCTTTCATTACGGAAAGTAACCGTGGGCACCTTGGCCTCAGTCCTTTTCACATCCCCTGCCCTATTCCCTACCCTATTCACACGAGAAGAACGTCTAGGCTGGTAGTGGATCGTTGTAGGCAATCTTGGGGACCAGCAACGAAGCTCCCTGCTGTCCGCATCCGAAGGAACTCATCCTATAGTGGCATATTGTGCTAATAATTATGCATATCAAGCGGTAGGTGTTCGCGTCACATACCATTTCGTGCAAACGCGCTATACTATAGGTCCACACGATGCAGAAAGGAGGAGCCGCCATGGCACACATCATCACTCCGGATTTCAGCAAAAGCCAGGGCTCGTTCCTCGACACGCCAGGGCGATTCGACCTCCGTCGTGGGCTGAAGGTCACCTACAGCGACCGGCTTAAGAAATACCTCGAAACGCAGAAATGCAAAGACATCCTTATTGCCGCTTATCGTCCCCATGGCCACATGGCCGTCGCCGAAGAGAACATCCAGCAGATTTCCGAAGCGTTCGCCGACGATCTCATTCGCAAGGGGACCCCATACGTCATCGGCGAAATGGGACGCGTCCTGATATCCAACACGTGGATACCCGATGCCAAAAACGCAGTGATCCAACTCGACCTTACCAGCTGGCTCGGCGTGAAAGCGATCAGCGCGAAAGGACTGAAGCGTCAGGACATTCTGAGGCCGTTCGCGCCCATCATGCAGACAATCGAATAGCGGAGGCGGTGCCGCATGAACGTGATATACACTGACAAGCTTCGCGATTACCTGTCTAAGCGCAACAATCCGGACATACTGGTATCCACCTACAAGCCAAAAGGTTGAGCCTGCGCGCCCGAGCAGGTTGTTCGCACGGTCGAAGACTTCGAAGCCGACGTGTTGTTAGAGCGTGGCACGCCAATGGTCCCAGGCGAGCTGGGGCGGCTGTTCATCACGCACACCTGGCTTCCCGACGACCCCAACGCCACCATCACCCTCGATTTGCAGGGCTTCCTTGGCACCAAGACCATCAAGGCAAAGGGACTGAAAAACCGGCAACTCTACTAGAGCTGCCGGTTGCAAACTGCAGGTGCCGTGAACCTGCCCTACGCGACGCGTCGTATCCCTTCACGCAGGAGCCTGCACGTCTGCACGCGCAGATTAGCTCCCGCCCGCGCGGTCGCTAGTCCACCTTCGTGAACATGTCCTTGCTCAGGCCGCACACCGGGCACACCCAGTCGTCAGGAATGTCTTCGAATGCGGTACCAGGAGCAATGCCCGAATCGGGGTCGCCCACTTCGGGATCGTAGATGTACCCACAGGGGCATTTGTACTTGTCCATCTTCGCTTCTCCTTCCTTTTCACCTGCCGCAGGCTCTCCTTCGCCCAGCAGGGCTTCAACAAGCAGAGGGATCTGATCGAACACGTCGTTGGTCGTGGGGTTCCAATTGCACTTTACATGCGCATCCACCACATCGAAGCCCGCATCCGCCAGCTTGGTCTTCAGGATGCCCACGCTTTCCCCGCTCCAGCCGTAGCAGCCGAAAGCCGCGGCCTTCTTGCCCGTGAAACGCAGGCCATGCAAAAACGTCAGCCATCCGGCAACGCTTGCCAGGATGTCGTTGGTTTCGGTGGGAGACCCAACCACGAGCGCTTTGGACCTGAATACTTCGGTCATGATTTCGTTTTTATCGGTCTTGGCGATGTTGAACACCTTCACGACCGTATCAGGATGCTGCTTGTTGATCTCGCTGGCAATCTCGCGCGCCAAGCGCGTGGTGCCTTCCCACATGGTGTCGTAGGCGATGGTCACCTGGTTTTCCTGGTAGCTGTCCGACCAGGCCTTGTACAAGTCGATTATCTGGGAAGGATTGTCGCGCCAAATGACGCCGTGCGATGGGCAAATCATGTCGAACGTCAGGTTCATCTCGTCGATTTCGGCCAACTTGCGCTTGCAAATGGGGCTGAAGGGATTGAGGATGTTGGCGTAGTACTTCATGGCCTCGTGCATCAACTGGCCCTGGTCGGCGAGGTCGTTGAACAATTCCTCCACCGCGAAATGCTGTCCGAAGGCATCCATCGAAAACAGGATGTTGTCACCCGTTAAATAGGTGGCCATCGAATCGGGCCAATGCAGCATCTTCATCTCCACGAACACGAGCTGCTTGCCATTACCCACGTCAAGCGTGTCGCCGGTCTTGACCACGTGGAAATCCCATCCGCGCTCGCCGTACTGGCCCACCAGGCTTTTCACGCAATTTTCCGTGCAGTAGATGGGCGTGCCGGGAATCTCCTTCATGAGCGAAGTAAGGGCGCCGGAGTGGTCCACTTCGCCATGGTTGCAGACGATGTAGTCGATTTTGTTCAGGTCGATTTCCTTTTTCAGGTTGTCGACGAACTCGAAGCGGTGCGGGCGCCAGATGGTGTCCACAAGCACCGTCTTCTCCTCTTCGATAAGATAGGCGTTCTGGGAGGAACCATGCTTTATGGCGTAGTCCTCGCCATGAAACGTTTCCAATTCCCAGTCGAGATACCCGACCCAGCTGACGTTATTCTTCACGTGTTTGCGCATGATGCAAAACCTCCTTGCTTTAGCTTATTCGATGCAGAGGCGTTTTATGCAACCAAAACAACGCCTCGGTGTTTGCGGCACATCAATATAAACCATACGGACCATGATATGCGACTACTTCTGTGCCATAATTGAATAACACCACGAGGCACAAGGGGGGCATCTTCATGGATATCGCTATTGTGGGCAAGGGCGCACTTGGCCTGCTGTTCGGAAACATCGCCCAAGAAAACCTCGGGTCCGATCACGTCTGTTTCGTCATGGACGACGAACGCCTCGACCGGCACGCCCAGGACACCTACACCATCAACGGCACAGAGGTGCGGTTTCGCGACGTGCGTGCAAGCGAAGCGGGCACGATGGATGCCGTGCTCGTGTGCACCAAGTCGCTCGGGTACGAAGACGCGCTCGATCTTGTAGAACCCCTGCTAGGCCCCGACACGGTAGTCGTTCCGCTGCTCAACGGCATCACGAGCGAACGCAAGGCGGCCGAACGTTTCGGCTGGGAACGCGTGGCGGCTTGCGTGGCGGTGGGCATGGACGCAGAGCGCTACGGCGCGTCGCTTGTCCACAGCAAGGTCGGCATGCTGGTCGTTGGTGCGCTTGTCCCTGCCAGCGCAGCAGCGGCCGAACGCGCGGCCGAGGTGCTTTCGGCAGCAGGTATACCCAGGTTGCTCGACGAGAAAATCCTACATCGGCAATGGGTCAAGTTCATGGCCAACGTGGGCGTGAACCAGGTATGCGCCGCCTATGGCGTGTGCTACGAGGAACTTTTCGCGGATGAAACGAGCGAGGAATACCGCATGCTCATCTCCACCATGCGGGAAGTCATGGCCACCGGTGCGGCCGAAGGCGTAACCCTTTCGGAAGGCGACATGAACGGCTATCTCGAAATCTTGCATTCGCTCGATCCGAAAAGCCGTCCATCGACCGCTCAAGACGTGGCCAACAAGGCACTCACCGAAGTCGACGAATTCGCCGGAGAAGTAATACGACTTGCTGAAAAACACGGGCTGGAAGTTCCCTGCAACCGCTACCTGTTCAAGCGCATTCGTGAAATCGAGGCAGCCTACTAAGAGCCGCGATTGGCGCGAATCCAACTTTTACGCCGCGAGCTGCAAGGTCCCGCCGCAAGCGGCGGCAGCGCGATGCGCCCGCGCTAGTTCTTCACATGCGGTTTCTTTTCGCCGCGCAGCGCCATGACCACAACAAGGACAGGGATGGCGACCATCCACACCGCCGTGCTCGCGATCTTTTTCGGAAGGCTGTTCGCTTTGGCCATGATGTCCCTTTCGTCGTGTTCGAATGCTCATGTGCAAGTATAAACCACCAGCGCCCCAAGACGGGGCGCTGGCAATTGTTTTGAAGGCTGTTGCCTCCTTGTGGTTCAGGCGTTACACGCCGCGCAACAGCCGCGCGAAGCCCACGCTAATTGTAGATGCGCACCTTCGTGCTGCTGGGCACGCGCTGGTTAATCCACTTCGCATTGTCGATGGGCAGGCGCACGCAACCAAGAGAAATGTTGCGGCCAAGCCTGGAGTCCAGATGCTTGAACGTGCCTTCGACGTACTTGGTCGAGTGGAACAGGTAGTCGCCTATGATCTGCGTCCAGTAGTAGCACGTGTAGCCATGCCCGAACGAATAGCCGCGCGAGCCGATGTAGAACGTGCCTGACGGCGTGGGATTACCCCTCGAACCGATCGAGCAGCGCGAAATCAGCTGCGGGCGCCAGTTGCCCTTGCCGCCGGTGAACACCACGACTTTATGGGCCGTCTTGTCAACGGCAATCAGATAGTTCGTGGGGCTCGACGTGGTAGAAAGCGTGTTGCCAGCACGCGTGACCGCCGCATCCGCCTTGTGGTTGTCGCTGACGAGGCGCCATTTCTGCGACGCGGTGTTGTTGCGCGCGTAGCTTTGCACGTTGGCGCCGTTAGCGTTCCTGCCGCCTACCACATCAAGCGCCTTGCCCGACGCCTTGTTCACGAACATGAGACTGCAGTCGTCGGCAACGACCACTTCCCAAAGCTGCGCATCCACATTGGCCTTGGCGTACTGCTGCACGTTGGCGCCGTTCCTGGAAGAACCGCTGGCCACTTCCACAGCCCGGTTCGACAGCACGTTGGTGATGCGGTAGTACTTGCCCGATTTCGTTATGGTGAACGCCTGGTCCCACGAACCGTTCGCCGAGCGAATCGTGAGGTTCGCCTTGTTGGAGAAGATGTTGCCATCGACGTTCAGCGCGCGATTGCCTATCTGGCTGCGAATGACGTACGTGCCGTTTTCAACCGGGTCGACCCTGCCGATGACCATACGCTGGCTAGCCTTGTTCGCGGCCTTCGAAGTGGACATTTTGACACCCTTCTTGTCGGAAGAGTGCGTCATTGCCTTGCCCGTGTACACGTTCACCAGCATTGCGCCGCCCGTCGCCATTTCCACCGTCCACTGTTGGGCGAGGCCGCCGCTGCGTCCGACCTGATTCAGAACGCCGCCCGAATCCTGCAGGAACAGGCCCGAAGCCAACGGTTGCAGGGTGTAGACGTTTTTGCCCACGCGCCGTGCGACGAATTTCTGCGCCGACGATTTGTTGGCCGTGAACACCTGCATACGGCGATTCTTCGCCGTCGAGTAGTCCGGGTCATCCATGGCAAGCGTCTTGCCGTTGTTCATATACAAGGTATAGACTCCCCCGTCCACCAAAGGCTCGGTGGGATTGATGTTGTAGGACTGCTTTGCAGCACCGTTGGGAGTGCCCACCTGGGCGTTCGCGCCATTGCCGGGTGCGCCCTTCGCTTCGAGCGCCATACCCGATTTCAGGTTGCGAATCACGTACTTGCCCGATGCGTTCTTCGAAATAGCCCAGAGCTGCGCGTCGTCGGCCTTGTAGCCAACCTGCACGACATTCGCACCAGACACCATCGAGCCGTTCTTCACGGCGAGGTAATGCCCTGTGCCCAGGCTGCGGATGGCGTACCCGCGATCCCTCCACGTGATCTGCCACTTCTGCGCCAGGGATTGATTCCATCCATACATCTGCACGTTCGCGCCGACGTTCAAATTGTTGCCAGCGACGTCGATCGAAAATCCCTTTGCCGTCTCGAAAAGGCCGTAGAGCCCGTCGCTGACAGTGCGCTCGGAAGCGATAAGCGTCGTCGAGCCGATAGGGCGATGCAGGTATTCCCACGTGACTACCGACACGACCGCCGTGCCACCGAACACGTAGCCCTTACTGACATCGTTGATGTGATTGCGATAGGTCTTGCGGACAGCCGTGCGGTTCGCATCGTCTGCGAGCACGAGCACGGCATTGTTTTTGCCGCACATGGCCGCACCCGACACCGCGTCTTGATGGAACCTTCCCGTAGCCACGCCCATGTTTTCGCGCGTCATGCCCTCTGCGACGGACCAGTCGGCAACGGCGGCACTCGTGTCGTAGGCGGTGTTGCCCTCCAGGCGTTTTACGGTGGAAACGCCCGCCTTGGCAAGCTGCGACTCGACCGTGCGGGGAACCGCGTTCTTGCCGCCCACGATGATGCCACGTGCGTACTTGCCGCTGCGCACCAACGCCTGCGATGCGCTTGTCAAGCCCGACTTGCTCTCGGACAGGAAAATGGGTGCGATGTGAGAGTAAGCGTAAGGCGCGATGGAAAGCGCATCTTCGAAACCGTTGACGGTGGCGACGATGCACGTGTCACCTGCGTTGCTGCCCAGCTTCTTGGCCACCGCGTCGGCAGTCTGCGTGGCCGTGTTGCCGGAAATGCGTTCCACCGCCAAGCCAAGCTTCAGAATCTGTTGACGTACTTTTTCGTTGACGACGCTCTTGCCACCGATGATGTAAACCTTTGAAGTGCCCAGCCGCTTCAGCTCGCTTGCCGTCTGGTTCGAAAGCGATTTGGCTTCCGTAAGCAGAACTGGAGCTTTCAGCATGCCAGCCAAAGGCGATGCCGAAAGGGCGTCCTGATAGCTGTCCACACCCGCGAGAACCACGGAGCTAGACGTGGAGAATCCAGTCTGGGCAACCTTTTGCATCGTGTCGAGCGCAGTGTTGCCGGACAGGCGCGCCCAGTTCGTGCTCTTGTCGGATTCGCTTGCGCCCTCGTTTGCCTTAGAGGAGGCCTGGGCCACTTCGGTCGTTTCGCCGCCCTGCTTGCTTTTGTCTGCGGCGCCATCGCCTTTGTCTGCAGCGCCATCGCCTTCCCCGGCCGCCTTGGCGGTTTTTTCCGCAGCCGCAGCATCTGCAGCCGGATCCGCGGATTCTGCCTTGGCCGCTGCATCGGCAGCGGCGGCCTTGCCAGCGCCTGCACTTGACTTGTCGGCAGCAGCGGCTTTGCCGGCGGCTGCACTTGCCGAATCGGCGGCGGCTTTGCCGGCGGCTTCGTTTGACTTGTCGGCAGCGGCGCCATCGTCCGCGGCAGGTTTGTTTTCGCCCTCAGGCTCCTGCGCGCTACCTGCCTGGTCGCTTGCCGCATCGGCAGCGGGCGCCTCTTCGCTCGGGGCGGCAGCCTGCGCGTCGTCCGAAGCGGATGCAGCGTTTGCAGCCGGGTCTTCAGCTGCTGCAAGCGGCTCTTCCGCCTGCGACGGTGCGGCATCGCCTGCTGCAGCGTCCGAAGCCGGAGCCGGTGCAGCATCCGAAGCCGGCACCGGTGCAGCTACCTGCACGGCTGCAGGCGCAGGCTCGGCCGCGGCCGGCGTCGCCGTGTCGGCCACGTTCGACGTACCCGCAGATTCAGCTGCGTTTGCCGTTTGGCCGCCTTCGTCGCTTGCTTGCCCTGCTTCGCTCGCGTAAGCGGGGACGGCTACGCACATCGCGCATAAAAGCAACGCGACCAGCCAGATCACCGCAGACAAGGAAACGGTTTTCATCTTCATGGACAGTACCCCTTCACTGCTTTTACGTTAGTGCTTCAGGGTAGCGCATTATGAAACGAAATACGACCTCGCGCTGCATAAAACAGATTACTGGCAGCACCGTTTGCGCCCCCCGCACCCACTGGCCGCGAAACCCCGCACGGCCACGTCGGGACCTGCCCCGCAACGGCGCTCTCCGAAAGGGTGTTTTGGCAATTCGACGCGGCTGCGAGGATGCCCGCGTGCACGGCAGCTCAGGATTGCTGCCTACCTGTGTGCGTGCCCGCTTGCCGCCTGCCTTACAACCCCTTCCCACCCCTCTCGGCCGAAAGCCCGATTGCTTGCCTCGCGCGAATATCCGATAATCGTTTCATTGCGATCACTGCATCCGTCTCTGCGAAAAGGAGCAGCTGCCATGGAGTCCACACCGCAAACCCGCATCACAAAGCCCGGTCCCCTACTCACCAGCGAAGGCACGCTCGCGCAACCGGGATGGGCCACGCAGCTGTTGCTGGAATACGACCGCACGCGCATTGCGGCATCGCCTTTGCGCATCAAGGAGTGGGACTACTATTTGGTGGGAGACGACGAATACGCGCTGTGCTTCACGGTCGGTGACATGGGATACGTCGCGCTTGTTTCTGCTTCGGTCATCGACTTTTCCAAGCGCACGTTCAACACTCAAAGCACACTGGGGCTGTTCCCCCTGGGTAGGCTGGGGATGCCTTCCACGTCGACCAAGGGCGTAACAGCCTACTCCGACAAGCGCGCAGACATGTATTTCGGTGTCGAAGACGGCATGCGCCACCTTGTTGTCACGTTCAACGATTTCGAAGACGGTCAGGCGCTTCGGGCGGAAATCGTGCTCGACCGCGAACCGTGCGACACCATGGTTATCGCAACGCCGTGGGCGGAAGACCGAAAAGCCTTCTACTACAATCAGAAAATCATCGGCATGCGGGCTGTAGGCAT
>CAMORQ010000068.1 GCA_946623915.1 uncultured Coriobacteriaceae bacterium
ATCGCCGCCGGCGGCGATGTGTCGAACGACTCCGTCCCCACTGACACGCGCGTCCCCTGTTCGCGGTCCCCTGGTCACGCCGCGCGGCCAGGCCATCCAGGCCGAGCCGCGAGCCTATACGTCAGTTGGTGGCCCGCGCACATGTCGCGGGCTACTGGCATCTTGTATGATGGGGTGATTTGCTACATTCGCCTTTGGGGGCTACGGGCGTACTCACATAACGACCAAATATAAATGAGAACAATATGATAATTGGACTTTAAACAATTTATAAGTATATTGAAGTCCAAATATCATGAATTAATAGACTTTCTATATAATCAAGACACCGATTTGCAGAGATGCGCAAAAGACTACACACAAAGGGGACGGCGTGAGAATTATTAGCAGAAGATACGAGAGACAAGAACTTGACCGCTGCGAGCGTTCGGGAGAATCCGAGCTCGTCTGTGTGTACGGTAGGCGGCGTGTGGGCAAGACATATCTGGTCGAGCAGACATTTGCGGGCTATTTCGCTTTTCGCGCAACGGGTGTTGAGGGAGGCAATACGCGCCAGCAGCTTAAGGCGTTCAACCCGAGATTGCAAGAGTGCGGCGACACTACCCGCACGATACCGCACGATTGGTTCGAGGCTTTTTCACGGCTGGAATCCGTGCTATCGGCCGAGGACACGACGCGATCGTCTCATGGGAAACGATTGGTCTTCCTTGACGAGTTTCCCTGGTTTGCGACAGCGAAATCGGACTTTCTTATGGCATTCGGGGAGTTCTGGAATCGTTGCGGGACGGCACACAACGACCTCATGCTTATCATATGCGGATCGGCCACATCGTGGATAATGGGCAATGTTCTCGAGAACACCGGCAACCTATACGACCGTGTAACATGCCAGATACATCTTAAACCGTTTTGTCTACGGGAGACCGAGGAGTTCCTGGTAGACAGGGAGTTCGGGTGGTCTAGGCGCCAGATCGCCGAATGCCAGATGGTATTCGGCGGTCTTCCATATTTTTTAGACTTGCTCGATGGGAACGACAGTCTGGGCGCGAATATTGACCGACTCTGCTTTACCCCGCATGCCTTGCTACGCAACGAATCGAAGAAACTGCTCGAGGCGACGCTCAGAAAATCGCCCGTGTATGGTCAGATAATCGACTTGCTTGCCCGACGCAGGCACGGCATGCTCAAGCAGGACTGCTTCGAGGCGCTCGATATTCCAAAGGGCACGTTCAGTCGCGCCGTCGATGATCTTGTGAAGTGTGGCTATGTGTGGGAATACAAGAGCCCGCGGACCCCTCGCAAGCCTTTACGGCTGCAGCTTGTCGGCCCGTTTTTGCTGTTCCATTGCGCGTTTCTCTCAAAGGGTGCCAATGTCGCGCAAAGATGGGGCGACTTTGTTCACGATGGCGGCCGTTTTGCGGATTGGCGGGGGAATGCCTTCGAAGTTCTTTGTCTTTGTCATATTGCGCAGCTGAAAGCGGGGCTTGGCATCGCGGGCGTGCGGACCAACGAGTTTCCATGGACGAGCGAACAGCGGGAGGGTGGAGCTCAGATCGATCTTGTTATAGAGCGCGAGGATGGAATAACCAATATTTGTGAGATGAAGTTTACCGACACTCCGTTTGCTGTTAGCTCGAGCTACGAAGCGTCGCTATTGCACAAGGTTGCTGTATTCAGGGAGGAGACCGAAACGAAACAAGCTCTCAAGATGGTTCTCGTATCTGCCGAGGGCATTGCTGGGAGCGCCCACATGGAGCACATAGCGCGACAGCTGACCCTCGACGATCTATTTGCATAGGTATGTTGCACGCCAAGCGCTGCAAGTAGTCAAAGATTCAGCTCTTCGCTTCGTGGCGTCGGCTAGTTCCGCCGTTCGGCAGAACGCCGGAACCTACAACTCCCGCTGTCACGTTTTTTGCGGGTTAGAGGAACAGGTCGCCGAGCGTTATCACGTTTGTGAACACACCGCTGTATTTGTTCTGCGCAAGGCCGAAGGTGGTGATCAGCGTGCTGTGCACCGCGGCTTTCGGGGAAACCTCGGCAGTGAGCAGCTCCTGTCGATGCAGCAGTACTCCGTAGTAGTCCTTGCTAACGGAGAAATCGCTGCCGTAATACTTGATTTCGCACATGTTGACGACGTTGTCGTTGCGGACTATGAGAAGGTCTATCTGCACCCCAGCTTCGTCGTCTGCACGCTTGGACCAAGCAGAGCTTTCCGTTATGACTTCGGATATGCCAAGGACGCCTTTTATCTGGTCGACATGGTTGAAGCACACGTTCTCGAAAGCGTGGCCCCGCCATGCCGCGACGGGCTGGGACGTGGTGTTCTGCTGCCAAAAGTGCGCGTTCGCTTTCGTGTTGCCGTCTACGAAGTGCAGGTAGAACAGGCAGAACGGGTCGACCAGCTTGTAGTAGGACTCGCGCTTTCCGAATCCGAAGGGCAAGTACTTCACAACAAAGTCACTGACGATGAGGGCGTTGAGGTTGCGGGAAAGGCGACCGCCGTCCTGCACCCCAAGTTTTTTCGGAGATCTCTCTGCGTGTGAAGCCGGCGTTTCTGGCATAAAGGAGCCGCACGATCGATTTCGCAGCCTCGGGGTTGACGAAGACGGAGTCGAACAGCCGGTCGAACTCGCCGCGCAGCTTGGCGTTTTTCGCGAAGAACGCCGCATCGACGTTCTGTGCAAGGCTCACCCCGGGTTCGAGGTATCCTATGTAATAGGGGATGCCACCGAATACCATATAGCTCTGTGCTATGTCGTATCTCGACATGGCGATGCGCCGATCTTCGTAGAATTCCTCGCATTCGCTCAGCGTGAAGGGGGGCAGCTTTATTTCATGAGTCACCCTCTCATACAGGCCGCCGCGGTTGTTCAGCAGGCGGTCTTGAACCCACGAATTCGCACTGCCGCATACGACGACCATCGGGTTCTTCCGATGACGCCCCCACGTGTTCCAGAAGCCCTCGAACGCGCGAAGGAAGCCAGACTTGGGCGTGTCGAGCCAGGGAAGCTCGTCAAGGAAGGCCACTTGCCGCGACCCGTCGTCGATCTCCTGTAGGAATCTCTCCAAGAGGAAGAAGGCATCTAGTCAGGTTCCCGGCTTCTCTTTAGGGGGCATGCCATGGAGCAAAAGCGAGCTATAGAAGTGGTCGAGTTGCGCACGGAGCAGCCCGACGGAGTGTTCGTCAGCAGGCGAGAGGTCTGCATGCCTGAACGTTATGCGGTCGGACAGGGTCTCGTCCACTAGGTATGTTTTGCCCACGCAGCGTCTTCCGTAAACAGCAACGAGCTCCGCCCTGCCGCTGCCATACAGTTTTTCGAGCTCGCCGACTTCTCGTTTCCTTCCAATCATGATGGCTCCTTGTTGATACATAAGCGGCGGTGAAAAGATATAAATAGCAATTCACCGCCGTTTTTCTACATTATGAGACACCGACCTGTCCCCTGTCTCAATCAGAAGCGGCCTGCTCCGACGCGGCAAAAGCATGTGCGCCCAATGTCGGCAGGATTGTCGCCTGGGCGCTGATGCCAGTGGATAATGCGCGAGTAACTCTGCCTGGGGCAGAGCCGTCGTCCAGTAGCAATCGAGTCGGTTAACGGAATTCTTCTGACGGAATCGTAGTAGAGAGCAGAAACGTCGTGCCTGCGCCTGTGCCTTTTGGAGTGATGACAATCTGGAATACCCCCTTGTGCAGGCTTGCCCTAGCGGCGTATAACAAGATTGGAGGAAAGGGCACAGGTTGGGCGCATGCTTGCAACCCGCGCGCTACCGCTTGAGTTTGCCAGAGCTATTCTGCCCAACATGTAAAGGCATGTTTGACTGACGTATGGGAGTGAAAGGGGCTCACTATGAGTGCGAAGTCTGTTTCTGTTAAGGTCCTCTTTGCCCTGGCAGCGATTGCGGCGGCTCTTGTCGTACTGCTGTTGTGGGGAAATGCTCAGGCATTTGCCGATTCGGATGCCGGAGGCGCCACCGTTGGGGATGGCAATGCGGGTGGTATGCACTACACCGTCAAGCTCACCAACGGCGACAAGCAGTACGTCATGCAGGGCAACACCACCATGCCCCTCGAAGACATTCTCGCGACCATCGGCCTTTCCGGTCAGGTGTCTGCCGCCGAAACGAACAAGCCTAAGATTTTCTCCGTGCAGCTGCAGGACGGTGTGTGGACGGCCACGGCGCACAAGCCTTTCCATGACCCCGTGTCGATGCACGTTACCGTCGACGGCGTGCAGCATCTGGTCGTTGTGACGGATGCGGAACATACTTTCTACGACGAAACGCTTACGGAAGCCATACAGGTCATTCCTGACCTTGCCAACATGGTCTTTCTTTGCACCAACGGCCAGACATACAAAATCAGCGGCAGAGGCGATTTGGTCTCTTGGGTCGAAGGTAACTACGATGTCTGGGATCTAACAGTCGAAGAGAGCGGCAATTTGGTCTTATCCGCAGCAGATGAGCGCTACGGAACGCCAACCTATAAATGGACTAAACAGTTGACTGGCGGAAATAACGCATGGGTCGTGGGTGCGGCGCAGAGAGCCTACGCCTCTGACACTGCCTGGAACGCGTACCAGACGAAATTAAACACTCCCACCTTCGACCCCGCTTCCACTAAGATTCAACATGACGGAAACCCCCATGCCCTGCTGGTGGGCAGCACCGGAAACAGCGGTCGGCGTCACTACAGCTATCAGAAGGACGGGGGGAGCTGGTCCGATTGGTCCACCGACGTGCCGACGGCAACGGAGATCGGAACGTACAACGTCCGCTGGTATTCCGATTACCACTACACGAGCAGAACCTCTGCGAACAATTGGCTGAAGAAGGGCAGCGCCGATAGCCCGGCAGGGACCTTCACCACGCAGATTGTGCCGTATACCGCCACTGCACCGAGCCTGACGGGCTGGTCCGGGACCTACGACGGCAGCGCCCACGGCGTTGTGGCAACGGACGCCGCAGGCGGGACCGTGCACTATCGGACGAGCACCGACAACAATAATTGGAGCGATTGGTCGGCCGAAGCCCCAACAAGGACCGACGCCGGCATCACCTATGTACAGGCCTACACGAAAGGTGACGACGATTACGCCGACTCCGGTGTCACCGAGACCGTGCAGATCAACGTGGCCAAGGCGGACCCCATCGCAGAGGCCCCGACGGGCACTGCGGCCACCTATGGCCAGACGCTCGCCGACGTGGAGCTGCGCAACCCGTCTGGCAACACGCCGGGCGCGTGGGCGTGGGTTGATAGCAGCGTGAGCGTCGGCAGCGCAGGCGAGCGCACCTTCAAGGCGAACTTCACGCCGAACGACGGCGCGAACTACAACGCCAAGAGCAACGTGGACGTAACGGTAACCGTGGGCAAGGCGAGCAACTTGGCGACCGTCAGGGGGACGGCGTCCGTTGTCAAGGGCGGCAAGACCGTAGACCTTGCTGGCAACGTTGCGAAAAACGGCGCGGAAGGCGCCGTGACCTACGAAATTGCCGGCGACACGCTTGGCTGCGCGCTCGACGGCAGCGTCTTCACCTCTGGTGGCAGCGTGGGCACGGTTACGGTAACGGTAACGGTCGCGGGAGACGCCAACCACGAAGCGCTCGTCGCGCCCATCGAGGTGACCGTCATGGACAAGCCTTCGCAGACCATCGCCGCCAAGGACATTCAGGTCACCTACGGCGACAGCGGCGCGCGCATCAGCGCCCGCGTGACCAGTCCTGCCAGTGGCGGCGGCGCGATCAGCTACGCCGTGCGCGCCGGCAGCGAGGACTACCTAGAGGTGGACGCCGCATCTGGCGCCCTCACGGTCAAGAAGGTCCCCGCGGACGGTAAGGCCTACGTGGACGTGGTAGCAGCAGAGATTAGCGACTACGGACAGACAACCAAGGTTGTGGCCGTAACCGTCAACAAGGCGGACGTCGCCGCCACGGTAGCGGCCAATCATCGCACCACCGACGGCGTCGAGCGTCCACTCGTGTCCGTCGACGGCCCCGACCCGCTGGGCGGCACGATCTCTTTCGCCCTCGGTACGAGCGGAAGCCTGGCCCCCGACGCTTCGGCCTACACCACGACCGTCCCCTCGGCAAAGACGGCCGGGACCTACTACGTTTGGTATAAGATCGCCGGCGACGAGAACCACAACAACGTCGCGCCTGCGTGCGTGACGGTGAATGTGATGGAGCCGGGCGCCTGGGATCCAGCCGTGCAAAGCTACACCATATCGAGCGCGGATGAATGGAACGCGTTCGCCTCCCTGGTGAACAACGGCAATGCCTTCTCAGGGGTGACGGTTAAGCTTGCCGACGACATTACCGTGACAACGATGGCGGGAACGAACAGCAACAGGTTCAAGGGCACCTTCGACGGCGACGGCCACACGCTCACCTTCAACTGCACCACGAGCGAATCGTTTGCCGCGCCGTTCCGCTACGTTGAGAGTGCGACGTTCCGTAACCTCACGGTTGCCGGAACCATCGCCACCTCGAACAACCAGGCAGCGGGCTTCGTGGCGCACTCCTCCGGTGATACGTCGTTCGCCTCGTGCCGCAGCAAGGTCATTATCGACAGCTCCATGGACGGCAACGGCACCCACGGCGGCCTCGTCGCCACGGCGGACGGGCCCGTGTCCTTCACCGACTGCCTGTTCGACGGGCGGATCAAGGGCGACCTGACCAGCGGCTGTGGCGGCTTCGTGGGCTGGTCCGGCGCGAATAGGCTCTCCTTCGCAAACTGCTTGAACGCGGGCGATTTCGCCACTAAGCAAGAGGGCGGCACCTTCACCGACTGCGGAACCTTCTCGCGCACCGATAACCCCTACAGCATCACAATCGACAACAGCTACTACAAGGCGGCCTACGGCACAGAGCAGGGCACGCAGACCGATGAGACGGGCGAGACGCTGCGGGCTATGCTCGGCGACGGCTGGACGGTCGATGGGGACGATGTCATCCCGGGGATAGCGGACCTGCAGACCGAATCTGCTCCCGGGGAAATGGAAATCGTGAGGTTCGCGGGTGTGGACTGGGTGGTCCTCGATTCAAGCCACGCAAATGGCTATGCGACGGAAGCCGAATACGAAGCCGGCGGCCAGCGCTCGAGCGGCATGTTCCTGATTGCGAAGAACATCCTTGGTAACGCATACTTTAAGAAAGATAGAACTTCTAACGCATACAGCGGGAGCGACGTTCAGAAATGGTGCACAGATTTCTACGTTAACCAAATAAGCGCTTTGGATAAAACCGCGGTCCTTGGCGTCAAGACAAAGGGCGACCCAAATAACAACATAGATGGTATGAGCGGCGATGCGGATAAGGTGTTCATCCTGTCGCAGACGGAATACAATAGTTTCCGAGTGAGGATTCCGGTATTGCAAAATGATTGGTGGATACGAACAAAGCCTGAGAGTTCAGGCAGTGCCCAGTTTGTGAGCGATAATGGCAAAATCTATAGTGAGTATATACAATTCACCAAAAATGTGCGTCCTGCCCTGAACCTGAATCTCGACCGCATCGTCTACTTCGAAAACCCGGATTACGCACAAGACAGCTCGCAACCCAAATGGATCATCAAGAGCGGCGACGAGGCGCTGGCCGAAGCCAAGGCGGACCTCCAGGCCACCATCGACAGTGCTAAGGTCGCCCGCGACTACGTGGCAAAAGGCTACACGAACGATAGCAAACAGGTCGTGACCGATGCGGTTGCCGAAGGTCAGGCCTGCGTTGATGCAGATCATTCGCCTGCAACGGCGGCGGAAATAAAAGCGGTGCTTGCAGAAATCGCCCAGAAGAAGACGGCTATCGAAGACGCAGTAGCCGATTTGACGGTAGAGAACTACGCAGTTGACGGAACGAACTTCGTGATCCACGCGGGTGACGAGATTCGCGCCACGGGCGTGGACCTGTCCGAGTCCGAGGCCGCGGGGAAGGCCTACCTCGGCAGCCCGATGTTCCGCGTGCTGAAGGTCGAAGATGGCAGGATGCTGCTCATGTCCGAATACCTGTGGGCTGGCGGCAAGGCGTCGAACTCCTTCGGCATGGTCGGCTTCGGCAGCGGCAACGCATGGCAGGGCAGCACCGCGCAGGCCTGGGCCGCCGCCTTCGGCGAGGACATCCTGGGCCAGATACCTGGACTTGCGCTGAACAAGGTGCCCGACAGCGTGACGGATGCAGCGTACACCCCGGCAGACGGGCAGGCCTCCAGCGCGTTCTCGTATGCGGAAAGCGAGGGCATCCTGACCGCCGATGACACAGTCTTCTTCCTGTCGGGCGAAGAGGCGCTCGAATTCATGAAGACGAACGAGGAGAGGGTCGCGAAGCTCTACGACGCGGACGCCGCAGGCGATGCCTCCTACTGGTGGCTGCGCTCGACTGTCCAAGATGGCGCCGAGGTCGGTTACGTTGCCGTCAGCGGCTTGGCGGCTAAGAAAACCCCGACTCTGCGCAGCTACCTGCGCCCGGTCTTCTGGGCAACCATGCCGGATATCGACA
>CAMORQ010000069.1 GCA_946623915.1 uncultured Coriobacteriaceae bacterium
AGTTGTACTGCTGGATCAACAGTTCGGACGGATAGGCGCGGTCGACCCATTGCGGCACGTCCTCGATGGCGTAGTCATGCGTTTCGCCCGAGTTGGCGTTCACGAGCACGACCCGCTGGATGGTCTCGCCACCGAACAGGCCTATGGTGCGCGTCTGCACCGGACAGATCCACCACGGCGTGCCGTCTTCGTCGATTTCAAAGCTTTTCTGCTCGAACATGTAGAACGGATAGGAAAGCTGCACATGGCGATCGATGTTCTTGAAGAACGGATCGGATTCAGAATAGTAGATGGGCTCCTCCAGACGCACAACGCGCGTATCCTGGCTGGCCATGTCCACGAGCACGTATGCAGGAATGCCCGTATCCATGTTGTAGAACCACTTGAAGAAATCCGCGTAGTTCAAAGGGCTCACGCGCACCGGGCGCTGCTGGTAGTTGATCTGCGAGTACAGCCCCGAAATCTCGAACTGCGAAACGTATTCAGGAATCTCGCCCAGCGTACGGTTGCCCAAGATGGCCGCCGACGCACCATCGATGACGGGAATGGAGTTGTAGTCCACTTCCTGGATGTCGGTAGCGAAGTCGGTGTTCTCGATCTTCAGCAGGCTGGAGTAGCGCTCGGCGTTGCCCGGCCAGAAGCTCCATCCCGCTACAGCACCGATAAGCCCCAGCACCGCGATTGCGACGGGGATGTAAGAAAGGAACTTGTACGTCTTCGCCTTTTTCGGACTGGCCTCGCGCTTGCCGCTGCCCGTTTCGTATGCGCGCCTGCGGCCGTACAGGATAAGGAAAATCGGCAGCAACACGAACACGAGCAGGAAGCTCCACGTGTCTTGCGAATGGATGTTGATCGGCGGATGGAACCACCAGTACAGGAAGGCAAGAACGATCACGAGTACAATCACGAACGCGATGAGCGCTTTCTTGCTCCAGCCAGGGAGGCGGTTCATGAAGAAATCGAACAAGCCGCTTCCGTCGCCCGAGCCGCCGTCTCCGCCATTTCCACCCGAACCGCCAGAGCCTCCCGCCCGGCCTCGCCATCCGCGCTTTTTACCGCCGCCGATGACCGTCCAGCCGTCGGGGTCGGACCCGACGGTAGGACCGCTGCTTTCGCTGCCAGCGGTCGGTCCGCTGGCGCGCTCCTTGCCGTCTTCGGGAGGAACGAATCCCACAGCCTTGAAGAACTCTTCCATCTGTTTTCTATCCACGACAAACTCCTCGCTTGCAGGTATCTTTTGGTTATAGGAAGTATACCGTCATTTCGGGCGATTGACGCGCCTGTTGGCATATCGAAACGTTAACGAGCCAACACGGGGATATCCGCCGAGCACACCAGCGGAAGTGCAGGAAGAGCCGAAACGGGGGCACCCGCCCCATACGAGCGCACCCCTTACTAGGATGTGGCAGAATAACGCAGATTCTGCCACATTCGATGCACCTGCTCGGGCGCCAAGCTACATATCGCGATGCGACAGAATTCGCGGCATTCTGTCACATCGTCCCGTTAGATCGACAAGGCCCGAAGACCAGGTAGCGAAAGGGAGATTCCCTCGCTGGTGGCAATGCGTCCGGTACTGGTTGTTATACGCACCGACCAGGCCATTGGAGGCTTACGGGCCTCGGTGCAGCTGGGAATGGCCAAGGAAAGACGCTCGCCGGCGATGCCCGACTGCGACGCCACGGCACCGGAGCGTTTGAACGTCTTGCCGTCTTTAGAGTAGTACCACCGGTAGGCAACGACCGTCTCGCCCACATCCAAACCCTCCACGGTGACGGCGATTTCGACGGACCGACCTGCAACCCAGGCGAATTCGCCGGTTGGCTTCAGGGCGGGGCCTTCGGGCACGCGCAGGCTCTGCGGCTCGCCCGTCGCCGTGCGCCCCAGGTTCGTCGTGGCCTTCACGCGCCAGGCCATGGGCGGCTTGCGGGCAGACGTGCATTCGGGAATAGTGAGCGCGCATTCTGCGCCGTTGGCGGTCAGGGCAGCACCCGACTTCGTCCAGCTGCTCTCGACGTCGGGTGTCTTGGAGTACTGCCACTCCCATGCAACGACGACTTCGCCCAGGGCGTCGGCGAGATTGGCGACCGAGGCGCCAATGTTTGCCGGGGCGCCTGCCAGCCACGTCTGCTGGGGACCGTTGACCAACTCAAGGGGCTCCGTGGGCGGCAGCGCCCTAAACTCCGCGTTCACGACAACGTTCGCGGCGGGCATGGCAAAGGCTGCATCCGCCGTGATGTCGACTTCGCTTCCCCCTTCAGGGGTGTAGGTTATCTTGTCGATTTCGTATCCGCTGGCCGGAGTCGCTACGACTTCGATGCGCGCTCCTTCCATGGCCTCTGCGCACGACACGGACAACATGCCATTTTCTAGTTGACCTGCAGAAATGCGGTAATAGGGCGCCGAAACGACGCTTACCCCCGCATCCGCGTAGATCGTGCCGCGGGAAGAGTGGTAGTAGTCGACGACGTTCCACTGAAGCTCCTTCTCGCCGTTTTGCACCGCGTCGTTCAAGGCCGGGACGCGCCGCACGTCGAGCGAGGAAAGCGCGTTGCCGGTGCACTCGAGGTAGGACAGCGCCGGGTTGCCCGACAGGTCGAGCGCGGCGAGCCCGGTCCTGTTGCAGTTCAGGTACGCGAGCTTGGGGTTGGCCCCCACGTCGAGCGAGGAGAGCGCGTTGGAGTTGCAGTTCAGGTAGGAAAGCTCGGGGTTGCCCGACAGGTCGAGGATGGAGAGCCCGCCCCCGCCGCAGCGCAGGGTCTCGAGCGCGGGGTTGCGCGACACGTCGAGCTTCCCCAGGTTGTTGTTGGCCTGAACGTGCAGGGCGCGCAGCGCAGGGTTGCCCGACAGGTCCAGGGCGCGCAGGTCGTTGTTGTTGCAGTAGAGCTCCTCGAGGGCGGAGAAGTGCTCCACGCCCTTCAGGCTGGAGATGCCCTTCTCGACGCAGTCAATCTTGCGCACCGCGGATATTTCGGAAGCATTGAGCACGTAGTTGCCGCTTGTGTCGAAGTTTGCCGCCACGTAGGCACGGAAGATGGCGTCGGGGAAGTTCTTCGCGTCAATCGCGATGTCGCCGGTGCCGTCAGCTTGCGTGAAAACCGGCGTGGCCGCGTCCGCGTAGATCGTGCCGCGGGAAGAGTGGTAGTAGTCGACGACGTTCCACTGAAGCTCCTTCTCGCCGTTTTGCACCGCGTCGTTCAAGGCCGGGACGCGCCGCACGTCGAGCGAGGAAAGCGCGTTGCCGGTGCACTCGAGGTAGGACAGCGCCGGGTTGCCCGACAGGTCGAGCGCGGCGAGCCCGGTCCTGTTGCAGTTCAGGTACGCGAGCTTGGGGTTGGCCCCCACGTCGAGCGAGGAGAGCGCGTTGGAGTTGCAGTTCAGGTAGGAAAGCTCGGGGTTGCCCGACAGGTCGAGGATGGAGAGCCCGCCCCCGCCGCAGCGCAGGGTCTCGAGCGCGGGGTTGCGCGACACGTCGAGCTTCCCCAGGTTGTTGTTGGCCTGAACGTGCAGGGCGCGCAGCGCAGGGTTGCCCGACAGGTCCAGGGCGCGCAGGTCGTTGTTGTTGCAGTAGAGCTCCTCGAGGGCGGAGAAGTGCTCCACGCCCTTCAGGCTGGAGATGCCCTTCTCGACGCAGTCAATCTTGCGCACCGCGGATATTTCGGAAGCATTGAGCACGTAGTTGCCGCTTGTGTCGAAGTTTGCCGCCACGTAGGCACGGAAGATGGCGTCGGGGAAGTTCTTCGCGTCGATCGCGATGTCCGGGTCAACTTCGAACACCGCCGTAAGAACGGTCGAGTCCTCCAGCACGAACGAATAGGATGCGCTGGTGCTTACGACATCGCTGCCGAGGAGCCAGTGTTTGAAAAGGTAGCCGTCTTTCGGCGTGGCCGTGGCCGTCATCTGCGTACCGACTTCATAGTAGCCACCACCCTGGACGGTGCCCCAGTCGGCGTTGTTCGACCGCAGGAGAAGACGGGGATCGCCGCGTTGGATTTGCACCACCCACGCGCCGCTGCATTTCTTGAAGTTGAAGCCATCGAGCTCATCGAGGACGACGAATTTCAGATAGCTATAGCCCTTTGGCGCTGTTATCTCGCCTTCGTAGAGAGTTGCGGCAGGACGGTATCCCCCGCTTGCCATGCTCAGGTAGATATCGGCGGCGTCAATTTCGGAGGGAGTGCACGAAAGCCCATCGAACCACTTGTAGAAGATCTTGGCCGAACCAGACGCGGAAGACTTAAGCGCCAAACGGACCTTTCCAAAGCCGTTCGTGTGCAGCCACGGGGCATCGCGGGCACTCGAGGCGTAGCCGGGCAAGTATTCACTGTCCAACCACAACGATTCCGGCGGTGGGCACCAAGCGCTTTCATCCTGCGTGAAGATGGCCGTCAGATTGCGGTTTTTCCCGAGCGTGAAAGAATAGGGATTGTCGGCCGACACGAAGAGGCCATCTTCTTCCCATCCCTTGAAATGCCACCCGTACTTCGGCTCGGCCTTCACCGACACCGTTGCCAAGGCTTTGCCGGTAAGTACGCGAGAATCGTAGGGCTCGGTAAACGCACCGCCTTGGTAGCTGTAGGATACAAGCCCCCGATCGGCGTTTTCGGTCTGCACCTTCACGCTGTAGGCTGGTGTCGCGCCCTCCTCGGCGTACGCACCTGCGGGCACCGCGCCCACCGACACAAGTAGCGCCAACACCGCGACAAGCGAACATATCAATGCAGCAGATTTAGCTTTTGCGCCCATACGTTACCTCCCATGCTGGAAAATGCAGTTCGGTCCGAGAAGAAAACCACTTCCCCGCCGATAGCACTATCCTAGCGGGAGAGGACCCTTCTGTAACCTACCCCAAAGGGTAGGTTTAGCACCCGAATAAACCAGAGGAGCTAGGAAACCCACTCTGCGCTTATTTGGTTGCGGTCGAGCGCTTCTTTTATCTCGGCCGTGGTTGCACGCGGGCGGGTGCCAAGCTTCTGGCTGGCGTTGCGCTTGTGGAATTTCACTGTTTCAGCGCCGATATGCAACTCTTCGGCGATTTCGGCGTTCTTCAGTCCCGCCGCAACGAGACGCATAACAGCAAGTTCCTGTGCCGTGAGCACCTTATGCCCGCGCCTGCCCTTCTCGTCTTCGTGCGATTGAATCACGCGCTCGAAAAAGCCTTCGGAGATGCGCCGGCATATGGCCGCCCCTTCCCCGTCAGCCTCTTCGACAATCGAGAGCAGACGGCCCCCGAAACCTCCCGAGAACTCGCCCATTATCTGCCAAAGCCCATCCCTGCGCACCAATTCGACTGCGCGCTGCAATTCCGCGTCCGCCTCGTCCGAGTAACCCAAAGCTTCTTGATTAAGTGCGCGGTACAAGGCGAAGTATGCATCCCCCACAACCACGGATTGCATGCCGAGCACCTTTTCCGCCACATCGACGAGCATAAGGCTCTTCAGGTATTCGCCCTGGTAGTTTTTGTACTGAACGGCCGCCAGCACGGCGGCGTAGAGGTTGTCCGGATGCACGCTGCCTTCGCCGAACAAAAGCTTACTGCCCACGCGACCAACACCGAAGTCGGCCTCCTTGACCCACGCGGGGACATCCGACATGATGCCTATGGACATCTCGTACATCGCCAAATCGATCGACGCGGCCTGCGCACTGCGCGACGGCCCTTCCTTCAGGCGCCTCATGTAAGCTACGGCGGAATCTATGTAGTAGCGCTTCATCCCGTAGCGCGCAAGACAGCAGATCAGATAGGCAGCACCTAGCTTCTGAAACAACGCCGGCGCTTCGGGCGGATCGTCAAACGATGCCGCAGCCTCCATCGCGGACGGAGCCTCGACTGGCACCGCAGGCGACCCCGCGGACGGTTTGTCGACGGGACCCCTTTTCGCGGAAAGCACCGTCTCGTTCTCGGCGATGTCTTCGAACAGGTGAATCGCCTCTTCCTGAGCCGCGGCGATGTTTCCCCGGTAGAAAGACAACCAGGCATCGTAGAGCACCTTCGCGCGCCGGATCGCCCGCACATCCTGCGAGTTTTTCATCCGGGCAAGCTTTTTCTGCGTCGCATTCGCCGTACCAGGGGCAAGCAGGGTCGACGAAACGGGGTTTTCACCCAGATAGAGCGGCACCGGAAGATGCACCAGGCGCATCTGCGCCCCACGGACCGCTTTCGGCATCAGTTCCCTCAAGTCGACTTCAATCATTGTTTCCCTCTCCGGCAGCCAGGTGCTTCGAAAGGACGGCGAAGCAAACCAACGCTCCGAACAAGCCGCCCCAAAGCCCCTTGAACACGATGAACTGCACCGGCGCCAGCGCTTCCAGCCCGGCCAGGCCGAACACGGCACCGAAAACCGCAAGCAACGCCGGCAAGCACATTCCGAACAGGCAACATCCAATAGGAAACCATGCACTTGGAAGCGACTCGAGCGCGGACTTCCATGCGCCGCGCGCCGTCAAGGCGACCCCCTGTCGCTTGTAGCGCATCGCGCTCTTCGTGGAGAAGTACGCCGTGCAGAGGCACACCAAAAAACAAGTTATCGTGGTGTCGATGAACAGGTTCCAGAACCCGAAGGGCACGAAAAGCGCACCGCGGTACAGCAGCCATGCCACAAGAGCGTTCAGCAATCCGCTGATGACGAAGTTGATACCGGCCTCAATGCCGCATGTAGCACCCGTTTTCGCATCCATGCACCCATTATAGTGCGACGCAGCATAGCAGTGAGGGACAGGACCACCGCAACTAGCAGGCGCGTCGGCACTCGGCAAGAGAGTGGCAGCCCTTGTTATTTGTTTGCATCCCCGCTGGTGTTCAGCGGTTCTCGTATAAAAGTGGCTCTTCGGCAGCATCCGTGGAGGCAATTCGGGTATGGCCGCAGTTGGCTCGGGCAAGCCTCCAGGTTCGAAGGAAGGGTCGCGAAAATCGGGAAACGGCAGCCTGCAAGGCGCCTTCGCCTATTTCGAGCAACTTTTGCACGACAACCGCCGACGCCATCCCTAGGCGTGAACAGCCCTTTTACGCAAGGTTGCGCAGGACGTATTGGAGGATGCCGCCGTTTCGGTAGTACTGGGCTTCCGTCGGAGTGTCGATGCGCACGGGTGCCTCGAATTCGATTGCCGATCCGTCCTCACGGACAGCTCGCACGGCCACCTGCTGTGGCCAGGGCCCGGCGAAGTCAAGCGGTGCGATGTCGAACAGCTCGAAACCGGTGAGCCCCAGACCTTCGGCGCTTTGCCCGTCGGCGAACTGGATGGGCAAAACACCCATGCCGATCAGGTTCGAACGATGAATGCGCTCGAAGCTTTCCGCGAAAGCCGCACGTACGCCGAGCAAGGCCGGGCCCTTCGCAGCCCAGTCGCGCGAACTACCAGAACCGTACATCTTGCCAGCCAGAACCACGGACGCAACACCTTCTTGCGCATAGTGCTGCGACACGTCGAACAAGAGCTTCACTTCCCCATCGAGCATGTCGCGGCTCCAACCGCCCTTGCGACCGTCTGCCAGCCTGTTCTCCAGCTTCACGTTGGCGAACGTGCCGCGCATCATGACTTCATGGTTGCCGCGTCGGGCACCATAGGTGTTGAAATCCGATTCGGCCACTCCGGCCTCTCGAAGGTAAGCGGCGGCAGCGGAATCCGCAGCGATCGACCCTGCCGGCGAGATATGGTCGGTAGTGATAAAGTCACCCAGATAAGCGAGCACGCGCGCACCGCGGACAGGCGCCGGATCGGCCACGGCGGCGGACATGCCGTCGAAATAGGGAGCACGCCGCACGTAGGTCGATGCGCCATCCCACGCGAACACCGTCGACGGCTCGCAGCCGAGAGCTTGCCATGCAGCATCACCTGCGTCGATGTTGGCCGTACCCTGCGCGTAAAGGCTTTCGTCGACAACACGCGAAAGCACCTCTTCTATGTCGTCTGAGGTCGGCATGATGTCGGCGAGGAACACATCCTGGCCGCCCGCGCGCGTTCCAAGCGGCTGCACGGCGAAGTCGAAATCCATCGTACCGGCAATCGCATAGGCGACCACTGCCGCAGGAGGCATCAAATAGTTCTGCGCCACGTCGGGCGAAATGCGTCCTTCAAAGTTGCGGTTACCCGACAGGACGGCGGCAAATTCCACAGAGTCCGCCGCGTCATGCATAGGACCAGACAGGGGGCCGGAGTTTCCGATGCAACTCATGCACCCGAATCCGCAGGTGAAAAAAGCGAGCGAGCGCAAG
>CAMORQ010000070.1 GCA_946623915.1 uncultured Coriobacteriaceae bacterium
CGTGTTCGTGTTCGTATCAGTATTGGTGTCCGTATTCGTATTCGTATCCGTGTTGGTGTCCGTATTCGTATTCGTATCCGTGTTGGTGTCGGTGTTCGTATCCGTGTTGGTGTTGTTATCCGACGAGCTGCTGCTCGGATCTTCGCTGGCCGGTTCGGGTTCGGGCTGTGCGCCCCAGAGGGTGACAACGAGCGTGACGTCGTGCCGTATGTCGGTGATGGTGCCCGAAGTGGATGTGCCGTAGTTCACTGAACCGTCCGTGACGCTTACGATGCTGTAGTTTTCCGGCACGGTAATGTAGTAGCCCACCGATCCGCCGTCAGCGACCGAATAGGAGTCGAGCGCCACGTTCGCCGCCGTCGTGCTGGGGTCGGCGTAGATTTCCGCGTAGACCGAATGCATCAAGGCGCCGTCGCTGATGGTGATGGACACGGTGTCCCCCTTGCGCAGTTTTTCGCCGGCAGCGGGGTTCATGGACATGACGTTGCCCTGTGTGACTTCTGAACTGTGGTCGTGGTACACCTCGACGCTGAATCCCTGGTTGCGCAAGGTTGCCGTGGCGTCGGCCTCGCTGCGTCCAACGACGTTTTCCACGGCGATCATATCGGCGCCCTTGGACAGGATGTAAGTAATAGTGCTGCCCACATCGACCGAAGATCCCGCTGCGGGGTCTTGCCTGATGACCAGGCCTTCGTCGACCGTATCGGAAAACTCCGCGTCCCCTTCGTGTGCAACTAAGCCAACCGATTCGATGAGCTGCTTTGCGCCGGCGGCGTCGCTGCCGGCTAGGTCGGGGACGGCTACCTGTTCTTTGCCCGCCGACACGACAAGCGTGATGCTGTCACCCCGTTTGGCTTCGCTGCCTGCAGCGGGATTCGTGCGGATGATCTGGCCCGATGGGTAGTCGTTGTCGTAGGCTTCCTGGACCCCGGCGATGGTGTAGCCGGCCTCTTCCAGGACGGTCGTAGCTGCTTCGACCGTCTTACCCGAAACGTCGGGAATGGTGCCTGGTTTGTTTGCGCCCCCTCCGGCCAGGAAAAACGCCAAGGCCGCAATGGCCGCCAAGGCAGCAAGGATACCCACGACGATAGCCGCAGTGCGCCCTTTGCTCGAGTGCGGCTCTTCCTCTTCTTCGTAGTAGGGAGGCATGACATAGCCGCCGCTCTGGTCGACCGATGGCATGACCGACGTGCTTTCATAAATCGGCGTGCTCATGTTGGGAAGCGGGTCAGACGCGACGCCGGCTACCTCAGCGCCGCCTAAGCTGACCATGCGTCCGGCCAGATAGTCGTTCAGTGCGTGTTTCATATCCCCGACGGTGGCGAAACGTGCCGTCGGGTCTTTTTCCATGGCTTTCAGGATGATGTCTTCCAGTCCCGGATCGAGATTGGGGTTGATCTGGGAGGGTGGCACGGGCATTTCCTGGACCTGTTTGGTGGCCACGGTCACCGAGTCGCTGCCGTCGAAGGGCAGCTTGCCTGTGGCGGCTTCGTAGAGGACCACGCCAAGCGAATAGATGTCGCTTGCCGCAGTGAGGTCTTTGCCTTGTGCCTGCTCAGGCGATATGTAGTGGGCGGTTCCAAGCACGGTGCTCGTTTGGCCCTGCATGGAATTCTTGGCGCGCGCGATGCCGAAATCCATCACCTTCACGTTGCCGTCGGGCTGCACCATGATGTTTTGGGGTTTGATGTCGCGGTGGACGATGTCCTGGTTGTGGGCGACGGAAAGCGCCTGGCACACCTGCGCACCGATTTCGGCAACTTTGCGCTGGTTGATCGCACCGCGCTGTTTTATGGCCGTTTTCAGGTCGGACCCGCGCACGTATTCCATGACGATGTAGTACGTGCCGTCGTCCTGGCCCCAGTCGTAGACGTTCACGATGTAGGGGCTGGACAGGTTCGCGGCTGCAGCGGCCTCCTGTCGGAAGCGCTTGGTGAATTCGGCGTCAGCGGCGTATTGGGGCAGCATCACCTTCACGGCGACCATACGCCCGAGCACGCGGTCTTGTGCGCGATAGACTTCGGCCATGCCACCGATGCCGATACGCTCGGTGATCTGGTACCGATTGCTTAAAACCCTGCCTTTCATGCTTCCGTTCACGTTTAATCTCCTTTTGGATACATGCTGGTGGCACTAAGGTTAAACTTTAATGCCATAGCATACCGCATTTACAGCTCTCCTTGCACTTGCAGAGCCGTACTTAACACATTATTTGCCCTACTTGCTGCATCGGTGTAACCGTCGGCCCCTTCTTCGAGGACGATGGCGACCACAACCTTGCAATCTTCGGCGGGTCCCATCCCGACGAACCACGAATCGTCGACGTCTTTGCCGGTCTCGGCCGTGCCGGTTTTACCCGCGATCCGCATGTCCCAAATCTGCGCGCCGGTACCCGTGCCGGATTCGACGACAGTTTCGAGTACGCCGAGGGTGCTCTTGGCGGTTTCGGCGGAAATGGGGCGCGAATACGTCTGGGGCGCTGTGGTGGAAAGCTTCGTCCCGTCGGCGCTGTAGACGCTGTCTACCAGGTAGGGTTTGCGGATGGTGCCGTCGTTGGCAATGGCGGAGCCGACCATGGCCATCTCGAGCACGGTTGCCTGGGGTCCAGCCGGGCTTTCGTGCTCGCCGACAGGCTGCCCGACTGCGGCCCAGGCGGTTTCCCACTCGGTCATCTCGCGGGGGTCGGGCATCAGTGATTTCGAAAGGGAGATTTCGAAATCAGGGCTGTCGTTGAAGCCGAATTCTTCGGAGCTGCGCACGAGTGCATCTTTGCCGATATCCACTCCCAACTGGCCATACACCGTGTTCGAAGACCATTGCGTTGCTTCGGCCAGCGTGATGTTGCCCAGGTCGTTTTCGTCGTAGTTGTACACCTGAGCGTTGCCGATTTCTATGGAGCCGGGGCTGTCGTAGGTGGTTTCGGGTGTGGCGACCTTGTTTTCGAGCGCGGTCGCCAGCGTGACGATTTTGAAGGTGGACCCTGGGGCGTAGAGCGCCTGGGTGGCGCGGTTGTACAGTGCGTCGCCCGACTCTTCGGCGCCTTCTTCAAGCAAGTAAGCGAAGTCGGAGGCGTCGTAGGTGGGCGAAGACGCCAAGGCGAGCACCGCGCCCGTCTCGGGATTGAGTGCCACGCACGCCCCGCTGTAGCCGTCCAACGCCGCCTGCGCGGCGTACTGCACGCGCGAATCGATGGTCAGCTGGATGTCGTTTCCATTCGTCGCAAGCCCGGCATAGGAGTTAAGCACGTCCTTCCAGCTGGAGAAATGCTCGTCGCCCTGCAGCGTGTCGGCCATGCTTCCTTCGATGCCCGACGACCCGAAACGCACCGACGAATACCCGATGACGTGGCTGGCAAGATTGCCGGAGGGGTAGACGCGGCTGTAGTTGCCGTCTTCGTTTTGCACGCTCTGCGCCAGGACCACCCCGTCGGCGGTCGACACGGTGCCGCGCTCGCGGTTGGCCTGCCGCTCGAGTGTGTGGCTGTTCTGCGGCATGGAGCGGTACATGTCCGCCTGCACCACCATGATCAGCGTCAGGTTTGCCACAAGCGCTGCGAACAGGATGGAGAACACGATCATCAGGTTGGTCAGGCGCCGTCCCAGGGAAACGCGTCCGAGCACGCTGTTTTCCGCGGGATTGTTGCGGATGGTGCCGGTGCTTATCTCGGTTTCGATGCCGGTGCCCTCGTCACCGCAGCGCAGCAGCAGTCCCACGGCGATGAAGCTGGCCAGAAGCGACGATCCACCTTGGCTGATGAAGGGAAGCGTCAGGCCGGTCAGCGGGATGAGCCTGGTCACGCCGCCGACGATGATGAACGCCTGGAGCACGATGGAAGTGGTCAGACCACAGGCAATAAACGAGCTGACGTCGCTTTTCGCACGCGCCGCCGTGACCATGCCACGGATGGCGAAGCACAGGTACAGCAGCAACACGCCCGCCGCGCCCAGAAGCCCCGTTTCTTCGGCGATGGCGGCGAATATGAAGTCGCTTTCGACGATGGGGATAAGGTCGGCGTAGCCTTTGCCGATGCCCGTGCCGAACATGCCGCCGTCGGCCATGGAATAGATGGCCTGCGTTAGCTGGTAGCCGGTGTTGTTGGGGTCGGCGAAGGGGTCGAGCCAGGTGTTCACGCGCACTTGCACATGCGAGAAGATGCCCCACATGGCAATGGCGCCAAACGCGGCCAGCGCCAACGCCACGGCCACGTAGAGTTTCTTGCCGCTGGCGATGTAGAGCATGGCGATGAACACGAAGAACACGACAAGGGCGCTGCCCAGGTCTTTTTCGAAGATGACGATGACTAGGGAAATGCCCCACATGATAAGCAGGGGCAGCAACGTGCGGAAGTCGGGCAGGCGCAAGGGCCCGGCCTTTGCGGTGAACACGGAAAGCATTTCCCGGTTGACGGCCAGGTAGCCGCCCAGAAACAGCACGATCAAAATCTTGGCCACTTCGCCTGGCTGGAAGCTGAACCCTCCGATGCCCAGCCAGATGCGGCTGCCGTAGATTTCCTGCCCGATGAAGGGCAGCATGGGGGAAAGCAGCAGCACGAAGCCTGCGACCATCAGCGTATACTTGTAGTCGGCTACACGGTCGATGTTACGCACCAAAATGAGCACGGCCACCATGGCCACGATGCCGGCGTAGAGCCACATCACCTGGCGAACGGCCAGGTCAGGAGCTAGTCTTGTGACGAAGGCGATGCCGATGCCCGACAACGCGAAACTCAAAGGAAGGATAGCGGGGTCGGCGCCAGGCGCCCAGATGCGCACCGCGAAATGCGCCAGCGCGAACGCGCCGAAGATGCCCAGGGGAACGCCGAGGGTTTCGACGCTTATGCCCAGGCCCTGGTTCACGACGATCATCGCGTAGAGCAGGACGACCAGAGGGGCTGCCAGCAACAGCAAGAGCAGTTCGGTGTTGCGCCGCGTCATTTCTTTTCCTCGGCCATGTCGGCCTTGTACTGGGCGACCAGTTCGTTGGCCGCGTCAAGGTTTTCTGCATGCACGCCGCCTTCCTGCAAGCGCTTGGCCACGCCAGGCTGCAGGTCGGAGATTTTCACGTCGGTCACGTGGTCCAGGTGCGACAGCTCTATCCCCAGTACCGATCCGGGTGTGCCCTGGTAGACGGCCACCATGCCGTTTTCTTCGACTAAATAGGCGCTTTGCTGCGAAAACAGAAACGCGCCTACGCTTACGGCGGCCAGCAGAATGGCCAGGACCAGCGCTATGCCAGCGGCGCGCAGCCTGCTCGAGCGCACAGCATCTTTTTCCTGCTGCCGCTGACGGCCTTCGATGTCCACTACGACGACCGTGATGTTGTCGTGCCCGCCTTCGGCGATGGCTTCGTTGACCAAGGTTCCTGCTGCACGCTGCGGGTCGCGCGTGCGCACGAGGATGCGCTCCATGCGTTCGTCTTCCAGCATGCCCGACAAGCCGTCGGAGCACAGGAGCAGCCTGTCGCCAGGGGACACGTTCAGCTCGTAGAGGTCTGGTTGCATGTCGGGGTCGCTGCCCAATGCGCGCGTGATCACCGAGCGCCGCGGATGGACGCGGGCCTCTTCTTCGGTGAGCTCGCCTGCCTCTATCATGTCGGCCATCAGGGAATGGTCGCGGGTCAGCTGCTGAAGGCGTTCGTTGTGAAGCAGGTAGGCACGGCTGTCGCCTACCTGCGCGATGGCTAGTCGTTCCCCTTCGAGCACCGCTGCGGTGAGCGTGGTGCCCATGCCGGCGCGCCCTTTCTTGTTAGCGGCTGCTATCACGGCGTAGTTCGCTTCGATGACGGCGCGTGCGAGCGCTTCGGTGTCGGCTGTGTCGGGGGCGTGCTCGGCTACGGTGCGCACCGCGATTTCGCTGGCCACTTCGCCTGCGGCGTGGCCTCCCATGCCGTCGGCCACCGCGTACAGCGGTGGGGACACGACCAAGCTGTCTTCGTTGTGCTCGCGCACGCATCCGATGTCGGTGCGGGAGCCGAACGTGGGCGTGTTCTTGCGGGGTGTTGCGCGCGGACGGTCGGGCATGTTTTTACGCGTACCTAACTTTTATAGTCACGTCGCCGATGGTGACCACGTCCTTGTCGCGCAAGGCGACTGGCTGCACGATGGGGGAATCGTTGACCAGGGTTCCGTTGGTCGATCCCAAATCTTCCACGAACAGGTTCTGTCCCATCAGCGAAAAGCGCGCATGACGTCCGGAAACGAAGGCGGCGCCAATCACGATGTCGGCGCCGGGGTTTCGTCCCACGATCACGGGTCCGTGCACGGCGATCTGCACGCCGCGCAGTTCCTTCGGTCCGCTCTCTACGGCGATGGTCCAGGACTTTTCCTTAGCGCGCTGTCCGCGAACCAGTCCGATGCCGGTTTTCATGATGGCGAACAGGAACAGGTAGAGCAGGGCGACGAAAAGCAAACGGCCTATGAGCAGGGCGACATCGATCAAGGGGTCTCCCTAGTCTTGCACGAACACGAGCTCGGTGGTGCCGATGACGATGCGGTCGCCCAATTCGAGCTCGCACGAGGCTATGGCTTCGCCGTTTACCTGCGTGCCGTTGGTCGACCCAAGGTCCGTAAGGATCCACACGCCCGGGCTTTCCTGGCGCAGTTCGGCATGGCTGCGGCTTGCACTGATGTCGTCGAGCACGATGTCGCAGCTGCTGCTGCGGCCCATGATCAGGCGGTTGGCCACCAAATCGTAGGTGCGGTTCGTGCTCTTGTCCACGATGCGGGCTGCAGCGCCGCTCGCCTGCCAAGCGTCGGGCACGGCGGCAGTGGGCGGATTAGCCGCAGGCGTGTCGGCAACGAAGAAGTCGCGCGAGTCGTGGGCGTAGGGGTTGTAGGCTTCCACGTCGAAGCCGGAAAGATCCGCGTCGGCATCCAGGTCCAGGTCGGCTTCGGCGACCCAAGGCTGTTCGGGCGTGGCGACCGGTTGCGAAACCGGTTGGGCCGACGCGCCGTGCTCTGCATAGTCTTCGAAGTCTTGGCTGTTGAAAGTGTACTCGCCGTAGTCGATGGACCGGTCGATTTCCTCTTCGGGCACGTAGGGCAGGGGTTGCTTGCGTGCGGGCGCCGCCGGGACCTGCGCAACAGCGTCGGCGACGTCGATGGGGTTCGAATGCGACTGGGCGAGCCGTGCAGCGTAGGCTTCGTGATCGTAGTCGGCCTTAGCCGCTTCCTTGGGCAGGGGAACCTGTTCGGCAGCGGGCTGTGCCTGTGGCAGGGGTATTTGAACCTGCGGGTCCGCCAGCGAATCCTGGCCTGCTCGGTGAACCCGCTGCGCTGAAGCTGCAGGCTCGGCCTGCGCGTAGGGCTCCTGCACGAGGGGTGCCTGGACCGGTTGCTGTTGGGCGTAAGCATCCTGAGCCCAAGGGTCGCCCTGGACGGCTGGCACCTGTTGCACCTGTTGGCCGCGCTGGGCCCGGGCGCGATTGGGCTGTGCCGGCGCAGGGGCCGCATTGGATCCCAGTAGACCGTAGCGTTTCATTTCCTCGCGACGCAACTGGGCGACGATGGGGGCGGAAACCAGTTCCGCAACGATGTCGAACTTGCCGCGTTTCAGGCTTTCATCGACGAAAAAGCGCACGAGCGGCTGCCCGTCCATGGCCAGTCCCTCTTCGGCGGCGCGGCCGGCAAGAAAGGTTTCGGTTTCACCAGCGAGGGTGGGGTAGTAGCCTTCCAGGCGCGCATCGTCTTCGGGATTGACGAGAACGGTGTAGAGCGTGGGAGCGTACTGCTTGCCGGCGCCCACCATCTTTTCGCGGCGCATGGCCTTTTCGGCCTTCTTCGAAATCTGCACCGGCGAAATGGGGGCGTCGAACAGTTTGTCCGCCGCTCCTTCGAGACCATCTTCCATGCTGCGTTCGAATCTGGAAAAAATGCCCACGTCTAGCTCCTTTGTGATGCGGATAGGGCCCACTTGTTTGACTTGCATTACTAAGTTCAAACAAAAATTGTGCCATAAACGAGCGCCAATCTCTTTATTTTTATGTAATTGTCATCCAACGGACGTTTGGGGGTTGCCGTGCAAAAAGGCCGAGCCGAACCGCGCCATTGGGGTCAGGCCAAACGACTCCCTTTGCCATTGGGGTCAGGCCAAACGACTCCCGATGCGCGCCAAAGTGCCAAAGGGGTCAGGCCAAATGGCTCCCAGCATAATGCGCCTCGTCTTTATGCT
>CAMORQ010000071.1 GCA_946623915.1 uncultured Coriobacteriaceae bacterium
GCGGGCAGCGAGCGGAGCGAGCGTCCCCGCCGCAGCCGCGGCCGAGCGGACCCGGGTTCAACCCGCAGGTCTACCCTTGTCGCTGGTCGCCCATGGTGAAACAGCGAAAAGCGCTCCCGCGCCCCAGATTGGCGCGAGAGCGCGAGGAAGCGGCCTTCGTGCCGCGACGAGCGCTCGCAGGGCCAAGATGGGGTGCGCGAGCGCTTTGCAGCGTCAGGTCGTCTCTATTCGCCCAGTGCGAAGCGGGTGAAGTCCACCACTTTGATGGAGCCGCCCAGTTCCTTGGCCACAGATTCCGTGTAGCTTGCGATGGTCTGGTCGGGGTCCTTCACGAAGTCCTGCTCGGTCAGGCAGTTCTCCTTGTAGAACTTGTCCATGCGGCCTTCGGCGATCTTCTGCTGAATCTCTTCGGGCTTGCCGGACTCGGCAGCCTGCGCCTTGTAGATTTCCAGCTCGTGGGCAGCCACGTCGGCCGGAACGTTGTCGCGGTTGGCAGACACCGGAGACATGGCGGCAACCTGCATGGCGACGTCTTTCCCATACGCCACGAACGCGTCGGACGTCGGATCGATGCCTTCGGTTTCGAACGTGACGAGCACGCCGATCTTGCCACCCATGTGGATGTAGGCGCACACTGCGTCGGCAGACACGCTTGCCACCTTAGTGAGCTGGGTGTTTTCACCGAGCACGCGCACGCAATCGGTGACGATTTCCTCCACCGTCTCGTTGCCGTCGGAGGCAGCCTTCAGGGTGTCGATGTCGTTGGCCTGGGTGTCCAGAGCAACCTTGGCGATGCGCTCGGCATACGCCTTGAACTTCTCGTTGATGGCCACGAAGTCGGTTTCGCAGTTCAGCTGGATGACCGATCCGCTCTTGCCGTCTTCGGCAACGAGCGCCATGACCGTGCCCTCGTTCGTGGCGCGGCCGGCCTTCTTCACGACCTTGGCGGCACCCTGAGCACGCAGGATGTCGACGGCCTTGTCCATATCGCCTTCAGCCTCGGCCAGGGCGTTCTTGCACTCCAGGATGCCGGCGCCGGTCATCTCGCGGAGTTCTTTGACCATAGATGCACTTACTTCAGCCATGTTGTTTGTCCTTTCCTCGCAAACGCCCCGAGCATGCGACGGGACGCATTATGTACGTTCGTTTCAGATTATTCGGCGGCAGGGGCTTCTTCAGCCTCTTCGGCAACAGGGGCTTCTTCGGCAGCCTGCGCTTCTTCAGCAGCTTCGGCGACAGGAGCCTCCTCGACCGGAGCAGCCTCTGCAACGGGGGCTTCTTCGGCAACTGGAGCTTCCGCAGTCGCAGCAGCATCTTCAGCAGGGGCTGCAGCAGCTTCGGGCGCGGCGTCCTCGCCAGCCATTTCGGCAGCCGTCACCGGGGCGCCCATGCCAGAGGTAACTGCGTGGGCGATGAAGTCCGCGAGCAGCTTGACGGCGCGAATCGCGTCGTCGTTGCCGGGGATGCCGTACTCGACGTCGTCGGGATCGCAGTTGGTATCGAGCGTGCCCACCACGGGAATGCCCAGGCGCTTCGCTTCGAGAATGGCGATGGATTCCTTGTTCGTGTCGATGACGAACACGGCGTCGGGAACCTTCTTCATGTTGCGGATGCCGTTGAGGTTGGTCTGCAGCTTCACCAGTTCCTTGCGCAGCAGGATCTGCTCCTTCTTGGGCAGCACAGCCATGCGGCCGTCAGTGTCCATGGCTTCCAGCTCTTCCATGCGCTGCACGCGCGTGCGGATAGTGGCGAAGTTGGTGAGCATGCCGCCGAGCCAGCGAGCGTTCACGTAGGGCATCCCGCAGCTGTTAGCGGCTTCGGCGATGCTTTCCTGCGCCTGCTTCTTGGTACCCACGAACAGCACCGTGCCGCCGTTTGCAGCCAAATTAGAGACGAAGCTGTAGGCACGGTCCATGCCTTCGAGGGATTTCTTCAGATCGATGATGTAGATATCGCCACGGCTTCCGAAGATGTAGGGCTTCATCTTGGGGTTCCAACGGCGGGTTTGATGCCCGAAATGGGCGCCTGCTTCAAGCAGGGTCTGGATAGAGACCTTTTCCATGTCCACTCCATTCGTTAGTCCTCTGCATGGGATCTTCCTTAGCCGCGCAGCCTTTTCCAGGTGGCCACTCGCGCAGCGCCGTCCTCCACGCATGTGTGATTAGAAACTCGGTAATTGTACGCGCCCCAAGCCCGAAGCGCAAGGAAAGACTGCCCCAATTGCTGGCATTTGTGGAGAAGAACCCCATCGTCTCCACGAACGCCCACGCCCGGCACGTCGTTGCGGAATCGTTTTACGCAAGTCGGGTCGCCACCTTTGGGCGTGCGCCACCTATAAGTGTGCGCCACCTGTAGGTGTGCGCCACCTGTTGCACGCGGCGTGCGCGCCCGGCAGGTCGCCCTAGCCCAGCACTCGGCGGGCCCATCCCACGAGCGTGCCTATCAGGCTGCGTTGCATCGTGTTCTCGCGGCTGGATATGTTCACGAAATCGCCGTGGCGAGAGCCTTCAGACACGTTGCCTTCCACCAGATTGCCCGCCGCATCTTCGGACAGGAAGATGCCCACGTGATGTCCGCCCGAAACGAAGTTGTTCATCACGATGTTCTCCAAGTCGGGCAGGTAGTCCATGGTCACGCCGTCCGAGCCGTCTGCGCAGCCCAGTTCGATGCCAATGAAGGCGAACACGTCGTTGGCGCCTTCGTTGCAATCCACGATGATGTTGTTGACGATGGTGTTGCGCACGGCGGTCCGAACGATTTTCACGCCCCCGCCCCAGTTGTTGGCGATGTCGTTGGACTCAACCACGCAGTACAGCGCGTTGTCCAGAGAGACCGCTGGCAGCTTCGCGGCGGACGAGCCGTCTTCGAGCTTGCCGAATTCCAGCATGCCGTCGAGCTCCAAGCTGCGGTCGGTCTGACGGATGCGCTTGCCGTTGTTCGCGAAGCGGTTGTCGTGTACGTAGCAAGCGATGGCTCCGTAGTCCAGGCACGTCCCTTCCTTGTCGTTGCCAGTGACCGTGTTGCCGTCCAGGAAGCAACGGTAGGACCCGTCGACGTAAATGCCCGAGCTCTGGTTCCCTTCGACCTTGTTGTTCACCAGGACGATATCGTGCGGAGACGCCAAGGTTTCGGGCATCGGCTCGTGCTTGGGAAAATGGGGCGGCTCGTCTTCGGCACGCGGGAACGGCTGCCAGATGTCGAGCGGGTCTTCGGCGCACACGTCGGTGAGCACCATGCCCGCCATCCAGTTCGAACAGCCGGCGTTGTCGGAAGAAACACAATCACGCACGATGCCCAACGAACAGTCGCCCGAAACGAAGAGCCCACCCATCTGGTTTTGGGTGAACGAGCAGTCCTCGATCAAGAACCCCGTGCACTGTCCGGCCACGACAACCGCCTTTTCGGCCATGCCCTGAATGACGCATCCCAAAAGAGCGAAACGATCCGTGTCCGCCACCGTCACGCCGTAGGCGGCCGTGCCTGCGATGGACAGGTCGCGCAAGGCGACATCGGATGACCCACTGGCCGCAAACGCCGCTCCGGAAAGGTTGCACGAAACCGTATGACCTGCCCCATCGAGCATGGTGTTGCTGGGAAGATTCACCGTGCGCTCCAAAGCAAGGTCGCCTTTGAGCACCACCGCGCTGCCCTGGTTGGCTTCGAGGAACGTTTCCAGCTCGGCTGCGGTCGACCCCGTGAACGTGACGGTGTCCTTTGCGTCGAAAGCGCCGGCCATCTTGGACTCCACCTGCTCCTCGATGTCTTTCTGGAGAGTGAAGGGGTCATCCAGTTCTGTCGGCAGAACGCCGAGCGCGTTTGCCTTGGCCACCATCAGGTAGCTTTCACGTTCCGCATCCGCAACGGGAGACTCGAGCGAATCGTAGGCGGGCACGCCGTAGCGCGCTTGCAGGCTGCTTGACGAATCCATGTGTTCCTGAGGGCTGGGAGACGTACCGTATGCCGCAGGGCCGGTGGCGGCGGGATATGAGAACAGCTCCGCCGGCAGCGTCAGCGCAGCGGCCAACGCGGCAACAACCACGGCCACGAACACGCTTTTCTTCTTCACTCCCGTTTCCACCCGTTCCCTTTCTTTATATATAGGTAGGCCCAGACGCACGATGGGCGTAAGTCCGGACGCGCTTTCTTGCGGGCGCCTGCGCGCGGGCGTTCATGCGACCCGAATGCCAAGAACGACGCGCAAAATCCGCTGCGCCATTATCGGCGCAAAGGCGTCGCGGCGCAAGTCGGCGCCCATTTCACCGAGAAAAGCGAGCATAACACGAGCGAAATTAACGCTTTTGAAACAAGCGCATCCGCAGGTCACGTATAATTTGTGCACTATACGCGTCTTGGTCGCACTGCGTGAGGTTGCCGTGCAGACGCCTGCTAAGAGGAGGGGAACCGTGGAAGATGCCATCACAAGCATAGGCTCCGTTATCAGTTCCATCGACGGATGGCTATGGTCGTGGCCGTTGATCATCGTGCTGGTGGGAACGCACCTGTACATGACCGTGCGCACGAAATTCATCCAGCGCAAGATCGGCACCGCCATCAAGCTGTCGGTAACCGCCGACGAAGGAGCCGAAGGCAACATCAGCCAGTTCGGCGCTCTTACCACCACCCTTTCCGCAACGATCGGCACGGGTAACATCGTAGGCGTGGCAACCGCCATCATCAGCGGCGGCCCGGGAGCGGTGTTCTGGATGTGGATCATCGGCATTCTGGGCATCGCCACCAAGTACGCCGAAACGTTCATCGCCATGCGCTATCGCGTGAAGGACAAGAACGGCGACATGCTCGGCGGCGCGATGTTCGCCCTCGAGCGCGGCTTCGAAGGCAAGGGGTGGGCGAAGGTCGTAGCCATCCTGTTTGCCGTGTTCGCAGCGCTTGCGTCTTTCGGCATCGGCGCAGCCGTGCAGTCCAACAGCGTGTGCGGCATCATCGAGCAGTACATCCCCGGTGTGCCCATCTGGGCCATCGGCGCGGTTGCCGCCCTGCTTGTAGGCCTGGTCATCTTCGGCGGCATCAAGTCCATCTCCAAGGTGTGCGAGAAAATCGTTCCGTTCATGGCCCTGTTCTATGTCGTGTGCTGCTTCTTCATCATTGCGATGAACGGCGCCTACATCCTGCCTGCCCTGCAGTGGATCGTGGTGTGCGCATTCAGCCCGCAAGCCATGGTCGGCGGCGGCGTGGGATTCGCCGTGATGCAAGCCATCCGCTTCGGTGCGGCGCGCGGCCTGTTCTCCAACGAAAGCGGCATGGGGTCCGCCCCGCTGGCCGCCGCGAACGGCACGTCGAAAAACCCCGCCCGCCAGAGCCTGGTCATCATGAGCGGCGCGTTCTGGGACACGGTGGTCATCTGCCTGATGACGGCGCTCACTCTGCTTACCACCATCCTCGCCCATCCGGACCTGTCGGCCGCCTTCCAGGTGACCAACGAGCTGGCAGTGGGCGCCACGCCGGACGCCGCTGCAGTGGCGGCCGCTTCGACAAACAACCCGAGCCTCGCCGAAGGCTTCTCGAAGGGCCTGGTGCTCACCACCACCGCGTTCAACCAGATTCCCGTGTTCGGCCCGCTCGTGCTGGTCGTAGGCATGGTGCTGTTCTCGTTCACCACCATGATCGGCTGGTCGTGGTACGGTGACCGCGTTATCACCTACCTGCTTGGCGAAGGCGCCAAGCGTCCCTACCAGGTGGTCTTCCTGATCTTTATCATTCTGGGCGCTGTGGGCGGATCCGCCGCGCTGGCAACCGCCGTGTGGGATTTCGCCGACATCATGAATGGCCTGATGGTCGTGCCCAACGTCATTGCCATATGGGCGCTGGCCAACAGAATTTCCAAGGAAACGCAGCATTACGTCTACGACGGCAACCTAGACGAGGTGGACACGGCGGAGATCCCCGAATGGAGTCGTGCATAAGCGCTCGCGCGCAGAACACATCGGCCATGGGGCATGCAGCCTAACCTAAGCCGCAAACCTATGAGAAGGGCGAGAAACCTACGGGGGGCTCGCCCTTCTTCATAACGGGATGCCAATGGCCAGACGTGGGTGCCGCGTGCTGCGTGCCACGTGCTGCGTGCCGCGTGCTGCGTGCCGCGTGCCGCGGGCGAGTCGGGGGTCGTGCATCCCCATTAGTGGCAAAACTATTTTGTTGACGTGACATATCCCCAGGTCGCCAAATTCCGCGAATTAACTAATCGTGATGTTTTGCCACTAATCACGGTCGAAAGCGAGACAGCAACGTGTTGGTGAAACAAGGGGAATTATCCATATGTGACAGCAACGACGCGTTGGTGTCACATATGGAACATGCCGGCGGCGACGACGCAGACGGCCATGGCCGCTATCGCGACCAATCCGGCCACATCGAGCCGCGTAAAGGTAAGGGGGTCGAGGCGCGTGCGGCCGCTCCCGCCGTGATAGCAACGTGCGTCCATGCCCGCCGACAGGGTTTCCGCATGGCGAAACGCGCTCGTGAACAGAGGCACCATCAGGCTGGACAAGCCGGACAGCCCACCCTTGAACGGGTTGGCCGTTATCTTGGCGCCACGTGATAGCTGCGCCTGTCGAATGGTGTGCAGCTCGTCTGCGAACTGAGGAAGGAAGCGCAGCGCGATGCCCATGACCATGGCGAACTCGTGCGCAGGGAACCCGAAGCGCGCAAAGGGCTTCAGCATGGCCTCGAGCGCGTCGGTCAGGTCAAGCGTGGTGGTTGTCAGCGTGAGCAGGCTGGCCATGCAAAGCAGAAGCGTCAAACGCAAACTCAGGAAGATGGCGAAATGCACGCCTTCCTGTGAAATGACTAGCGGACCCAACTGCGCGTATACTGTGCCGCCCTGCACGAAAAACAGGTTCAGCAGGGCTGTAAGCACCACGATGAACAGCAGCGGCGCGATGGACTTCAGCGCCGTCGACGCGGGAATGCGCGCCACGAAGTAGAACCCGATAACGAACGCGGCGGCAACAGCCAACGCTGGATAGGTGTTCGACATCAGGATGACGACCATCGCTACCAGCACCGCAGTCAGCTTCAACCGCGGGTCCATGCGGTGGATGGGGCTTTTCCCAGGGCTGTACCTGCCGAAGATAATCGAGCGAGCCATCGCCCTACCGCCTTCCACGATACGCCGCAGCAATCGCCTCCACCAGGCTCTCGCGCGTGAACAGCCCGCCTGCAGGCTGCGGCAACGCCACACCGCGCTCCTTCAGCACGTTGGCGAATCGCTGAGGCGCCGGCACGTCCAAGCCGATCGACTTGCACGCCTGCGCGTCCGCGAACACCTCGGCAGGCGCACCAAGGGCCCACACGCTTCCCTGGTTCAGCACGAGGATGCGGTCCGCCATCACGGCGAGGTCATCCATGCTGTGCGAAATCATGACCACCGTCACGCCCATGTCGCCGTGCAGGCGTCGCACCAACGCGAGCAGCTCCCTCCGCCCTTCCGGATCGAGCCCTGCGGCTGGCTCATCGAGGATGAGCGTCCTCGGATGCATCGCAAGAACGCCGGCGAAAGCCACACGCCGCTGCTGGCCGCCCGACAGTTCGAAGGGACTGCGCGCGCGCACCGCATCGAAGTCCAGGTCGACAGTCTGCAGCGCCTCGCGGACGATGCGTTCCATGTCCTCTTCGGGACAACCCATGTTGCGGGGGCCGAACGCGACATCGTCGAACACGCTGGAGGCGAACAGCTGATGTTCGGGATATTGGAACACCAGGCCCACGTTCGCGCGAACGCGGGAGGCGGCATGCTTGTCGGAAATATCCACGCCGTCCACGAACACCGTGCCCGAGGTAGGTGCGACCAGGCCGTTCATATGCTGGACAAGCGTCGACTTGCCACTGCCGGTATGCCCGGCGATGCCAAAGAATTCGCCGTCGTTCAACGTAAACGACACATCGCGCAGCGCCCATAGTTCGTCGGGCGAGTTGCCCCAATCGGCTTGCGCATCCCCCGCGTCGGGCGCCTTGGCGGCCGCAGCGGGATCGTAGGAGTAAGACACGTTCCTAAACTCGATCATGCCTTCTGCCCCCCTCCCGCAAGAACCGCTGCCACATGGTCGGCCAAAATCGCCTCGTCGACGCTTGCATGGACCGGCACGCCCGCCGCCTGAAGTTC